>NZ_JAVFVN010000741.1:0-46466 GCF_030910085.1 Stenotrophomonas maltophilia group sp. RNC7
GCAGGGCTTGCAGCCCTGCACCTGCTGGGAGCCACAGCAACATCAACATCAACAGCGTGGATTCCGTGGGGTGGTGGGGGGGGGGGGGGGGGGGGGGGGGGGGGGGGGGGGGGGGGGGGGGGGGGGGGGGGGGGGGGGCGGGGGGGGCGGGGCGGCGGGGCGGCAGGCGGGCGGGGGCCGCGCCCCGCCAGCCCAACGCGCCGCGCAGAACCGCCCCCCCCCCCCCGCCCCGCACCCGGCCCCCCCCCCCCCCCCCCCCCCCCCCGCCCCACCACCCCACGGAATCCACGCTGTTGATGTTGATGTTGCTGTGGCTCCCAGCAGGTGCAGGGCTGCAAGCCCTGCCGAACGCCCCCCCTTACTTCAAACGCAGCAGCAGGCTGCCGCCCGCACACACCACCGCCAGCCAGGCCACGCCGTGCCACCCCCACTGCGCCAGCGCCAGGCTGCCCAGCGCACCACCGGCGGCCATGCCGATGAACATGCCGGTGAACAACAGCGCATTGAGCCGGCTGCGTGCCGGCGGCACCAGGCCGTACACCAGGGTCTGATGCGCCACCAGCGCCGACTGGAAGCCGAAGTCGAACAGCAGCGCACTCACCACCAGCAACGGCAGCAGCGCGGCGGCCGGCAACCAGCCTTCGGCCAGCAGCAGGCCGAAGCCCAGCAGCGCCACCGCAATCGCCAGCCGTGCCACCGCATGGCACCCCAGTCGATCAGCGAAACGGCCGGCAAACGGCGCGGCCAATGCACCGGCCGCACCCGCAATACCAAACGCACCCGCCGCAGCACTGCCGAGGCCCAGACGTGCATGCAGCATCAGCGCCAGGGTCGACCAGAACGCACTGAAGCCGACCGCCAGCAGCGACTGGCTGGCCACTGCACGGCGCAGCTGCGGCTGCTCACGCCACAACGCCAGCAATGAACCCAGCAACGCCGGATAGCGCAGCGTGCTGGTCGGCGCGAAACGCGGCAGTGCACGCGCCATCACCGCGCCCATCGCCGCCACCGATACCGCCGCCAGCACGAACTGCGTGCGCCAACCCCACGCTTCAGCCACCACGCCACTGACCACCCGCGACAACAGAATGCCGAGCAGCAGGCCGGTCATCACCCGGCCGACGATCTGGCCGCGCTGCGCATCCGGTGCCAGCACCGCAGCGGCGGGAACGATGTCCTGTGCCAGCGTTGCCATCAGCCCGACCAGCAGGCTGGCCATCAGCAGGCCCGGCAGGTGCCCGGCCATCGCGGCGGCGCCCAGTGCCAGCGCCAGCAGCGCGGACTTCAACAGGATCAGATGGCGGCGGTCGAAGCGGTCGCCCAGCGGTGCCAGCAGCAGGATGCCCAGCGCGTAGCCGAGCTGGGTCAGGGTTGGCACCAGGCCGGCGGCGCGCTCACCGGCGCCAAGGTCCTGGGCGATCAGGCCCAGCATGGGCTGGCTGTAATACAGCGACGCGACCGAGAAGCCGGCACCGGCCGCCATCGCCAGCACCAATGGGGCGGAAGGCACGGTCGCCGGTGCGGCCGCAACAGACAGCGAGGAGGTAGACATGGGGGAGCCCGGTAGAGGAAGTGGGCGTATCCTGCCTGTATTCGCCAAACGTCTGTAGTAGGCTCTGGTACATATCTTTCATACGCCACACGCATGAATGACCTGGCCACCGGCGCTGATCGCCTGGATCTGCTGCGCACCTTCCTGCGCATTGTCGATGCCGGCAGCCTGTCTGCTGCGGCCCTGCAGATGGGCACCACCCAGCCAACGGTCAGCCGACGCCTGCAGGCACTGGAGCGGCAGCTCGGCCTGCGCCTGCTGCAGCGCTCCACCCATGGCCTGCAACTGACCGAGGACGGCCTGCGCTGCCAGCGTCATGCGCAGCGCGTGGTCGACGAATGGGAGTCGCTGCAGGCCGAGCTGAACGGCGAACCGGAAACGCTGCGCGGACGCCTGCGGGTGATGGTGCCGCACGCCTTTGGCCAGGCGCAGCTGCTGCCGACCATGCTCGCATTCCTTGCCCAGCACCCGCAGCTGAGCCTGGAGTGGATCCTGGAAGATCGCCGCCCGGACTTCATCGCCGAAGGCATCGACTGCGCGGTCCGGGTGGGCCCGGTCGACGAACCGCGCATGGTTGCACTGCCGCTCGCGGAAGTGCCGCGCATCGTCGTGGCAGCGCCCTCGCTGGTGGACGCCACGGCGGTCAGTACGCCGGAACAGGCACAGTCACTGCCGTGGATCTCGCTGGTCACCTACTACCGCGAACGCCTGCTGCTGCATGATGCGCAGGGCCGGGCGCATACGCTGTCAATCAGCCCGCGCCTGCTCAGCGACAACCTGTTCGTGGTACAGCAGGCTGCACGCGCCGGGCTGGGCGCAGTGGTGGTCTCGGCCTGGCTGGTGGCCGACGACCTCGCACAAGGGCGGCTGGTGCAGCTGCTGCCGGACTGGCAGGCGCCGGCACTGCCGGTCCACGTCGTGTTTCCTGCCGCGCGCCAGCAGCCGCCACGGCTGCGCGCCTTCATCGATGCGATGAAGGCTGCGTTGCCGCAGCTGCACGGCATGCGGCCGGCACCGCGCTAGGTCACCGGCCGCATCATCCACGCATGGCGTGGATTTCGTTCAAGACCACAGGGTCAGAGCCCTTCCCGTTGGGAAGGGATGCGACCCTGCCAATCATTGCGCCTTCGCAGCCTCGGCGTTCCACGCTGCGACCTTGGCCTTGGTGTCGGCCAGCATCTTGTCCAGCGCGGCGCGGTCATACACGTTGCCGCGCAGGATCACGCTGTCGATCTTCTCGGTAGCGGCAATGTCCTGCAGCGGGTTGGCGGTCAGCAGCACCAGATCGGCGGCCTTGCCCTGCGCGACACCACCGTAGCGGTCCATCTGGCCGAACCAGGCCGGGCCGGAACGGGTTGCGGCCGACAGCGCCTGCGGCGCACTCAGGCCCTCCTTCACGAACAGCTGCAGTTCCTGGTGCAGGGCGATGCCCGGGAAGTTGAACGAGTTGAGGAAGCCCGCATCGGTGCCGGCAATGATCGTCACGCCCGCCTCCTGCAGCAACGGCAGCACGGCCGCCACCTGGTGGTACTGCGCGTGGCGCGCCTCGATCTGTGCCGGCGTCGCCTTCGCGGCGCGGTCCACGCGCCACTGGTAGGTCGCGCGCAGGCCCGGGCCGATGTAGGCCAGGTACGGATCGTTGGCGTGGTCATCCTGGTCCAGGAAATCGAGGATACGGCCACCGTTGAGGGTCGGGGTCACGAATACGCCGCGCTTGGCAAAATCACGGTAGGCGTGCATCGCGGTGTCACGGTCGAAGCTGGCGTCGAGGCGGCGGTTGGCTTCCGCGCGGTCGATGCGGCCGGCGCCGAAGTCGGCGGCGATCTGCGCTTCGTCCCTGCTGCCGGCCTTGAATGCGTAGTCCAGGTGCTCGATCGAGGCCAGGCCGGCATCGACCGCCTGCTCCACCGTCAGCGCCATCGGAATGTGGCCCGAGGCCTTGAAGCCGGCCTTGCGCGCGGCGCTGGCCGAATACAGGAACAGATCCGGCTTCAGCGTGCTGTCGGTGATCTTCACGAAATCGACCTTGTCGTGCTGCAGTCGGGTGATCGCCTTGTCGACGTCGGCCTCGCTGCCCACTTCGATCGTGCCCTTCCACACCGGCTTGATGCCTTCGATCTTCGCGCCGGAACTGAGCAGGCGCGGGCCGAACAGTGTGCCCCTGGCGATCTCGCCACGCCACTGCAGCACCTGCTCGGGCAGATCGCCGGAGCAGTCACGCACGGTGGTGATGCCGTGCGCGATGTACAGCGGCAGCAGTGCCTTGTTCTCTTCGATCAGCGCCGGGCCACCCCCGAAGTGCACGTGCATGTCCCACAGCCCCGGGATCAGGTATTTGCCCTTGGCATCGATCTGGCGGGCCGCGCTCCACTGGCTGCGCAGCTGCGCGTCCGGGCCCACCGCGACGATGTCCTCGCCGCGGATCACCACGCTCTGCCCGGCCAGCGTGCTGGCGTGCTCGACGTCGACCACGGTGGCATTGCGGATCAGCAGGTCGGCGCGCTCGGCAGCAGATGCCGACAGCGGCGCCACCGCAAGAAGGATGGCAAGGGGCAACAGGCGGGAACGGAACATGATGGACAGCATCCTGGTGGGCACGGCCAGCGTGCGGGTGGAAGGAGTAGCGGTTCAGCGCGCCGCGCCGTGCTGGCGCAGCAGGGTTTCAATACCGGCATAGCCACGCTGGCGCGCGTGCGCCAGTGGCGTTACGCCATCGCCGTCGGCCAGCTCCGGGTCGGCACCGGCCTCCAGCAGCAGCTGCACGATCTGCACATGGCGCTCGCCACCGTCGCCAAGCAGGATCGCTTCCAGCAGCGCGGTCCAGTGCAGGCGGTTGACGTGGTCCACCGCCACACCTGCACGCAGCAGCATGCGCACGGTGCTGACGTGGCCGCGCTCGGCGGCCGGAATCAACGCAGTGCCCCCATAGCGGTTGGTACTGCGCAGATCGGCGCCGTGCGCCAGGGTCATCGCCAGGATCTCATCCAGGCCGCGCGCGCCGGCATACAGGTAGGCACTGTCCTGCAGCGCATCCTTGGCATTGACGTCCGCCCCTGCCTCGATCAGTTCGCGCGCCGCATCCACGTTGTTGCCCTGCGTGGCCAGCAGCAGCGCCGTACGGCCCTGGCCATCGTGCGCCTCCAGATCAGCACCATCGGCCAGTGCTCCGCGCACCGCCCCGGCATCGCCGCGGCTGGCGGCATCACGCAGGCGCGCGTCTGCGTCGGCCCTGGACGTAGCAGTGCAGGCAGGGGCGACCATGGCCAGCAGACACCACAGCAGCACGCGCGTGAACGGTGCAGGCCAGCCAGCGGGGCAATGGAAGCGCATCACGTTGTCTCCTTTTCTCCATCGCCGTAGGGCGATGGTCGCAGGGGCCGCGCATTGCCGGCCCCTGCCCCGCATGGTAGAAGTCGGCCTGGGTATCCAGAAGTGAAATGTTCAAATGCAAGACAGTGCCAAATCGAATAGAACCCTGTTCGAACTGGACCTGCTGCGGGCGTTGGTGATGGTGGCCGACTGCGGCAGCTTCACCACGGCGGCCACGCGCCTGCATTCGACCCAGTCCACGGTCAGCCAGAAGGTGCGGCGGCTGGAGGAACTGGCCGGGCATCGCCTGCTCGAGCGCGGCCACCGCGATGTGCACCCCACCGACGCCGGCCACACCCTGCTCGGCTACGCGCGGCGCATGCTCGACCTGAACGAGGAAATGGCCCAGGCGCTGGCCGGCGCGATGGTGGAGACCGCGGTCCGCATCGGCGTACCCGAAGACTTCGTCAACCCGCAAACCACTCGCATGCTGGCCGCCTTCAGCCGCCGCCACCCGCAGGTGAAGCTGGAGATCAGCAGCGGCCTGAGCCGTGACCTGGCACAGGGCTTCGACCACGGCGAGCTGGACCTGGTGCTGGTCAAGCAGCGCCGCAACAGCCGCCAGGCGGTGCATTGCCGGCGCGAGCCGATGCACTGGATCGACAGCCTGCGCAGCAGCTGCCTCCTGCAGGACCCGCTGCCACTGGTCACCTTCCCGCCGCGAGGGCTGTACCGCGACGAGATGATCCATGCCGTGGAAGCGCTGGGCCTGCGCTGGCGCATTGCCTTCACCAGTTCGTCGCTGAGCGGCATCCTGGGCGCGGTGGCCGATGGCATCGGCATCAGCCTGCTGCCGCGCCGTGCAGTCACCCGCGAGCACCGCATCATCGATGGCGAGCGTGGGCTGCCGGTGATCGACAACTACGAAATCGGCCTGCTGCATCGTGCCGATGCCGATGCCGATGGTGCGGTGCGGGCACTGGCCAGCGAGCTGTGGCGGCAGGTGCAGCGCGAGCCGGACTGACCACGGTAGGTCCACGCCACGCGTGGATGCCTTACGCGCATTGATCATCGATATCTGATCAATCTTGCCGCACGGCAGGCATCATGGCCTCGTACAGTGCCCCCTGCTTCCGTGCTCCACGGCGCCTCGCCATGTCCGACCAACCCCCGACGCGCTTCGATCCCCTGCCTGCAGCCCTGCAGACGCACCTGCAGCACCAGCGTGCACTGATCGCCGCGCGCGTGGCCGCCAGCTTCCCGACGTTGCCGGTGCAATGGCCGCTGGCCGCCAGCACATTGCAGCGCGTGGTCGATGCCGAGCTGATCGATCGTGACGACTGCGGCGGCTGGGAAGCCCTGGGCGTGGCGCTCGGTGACACCCTGGCCCAGCGCGTGCCAGGCCTGGCCTGGATGCAGGTTACCGATGCCTGGGGCATCGACGCGGTGCTGCGCTATGCCGACAGCAGCCTGCAGATCGGCGCCGGCACCCTGCTGCTCAAGCGCGTGGAGCAGGGCGAGGTCATCGACATCGCCCATCTGCTGGCGTGGCTGGAAGAATTCGTCGCTACCCGCGCCGACGATTACGCCTGAAAGCCGCCGGGCATGGCTCGGCGCTACAGAGGTTGGTGCGGCCTGGATCTACAGCCAGCGGCCATCCACCACTACGCGGCGCTCCACCGGCACTGCGGCCACGGCCGCCGGGCCATGATCGGCCCGCACGGCCACGAAAGTGGCCGGATGCCCTTCCACAAGACCGTATTGCGGCACGCCGATCACCTGCGCGGCGTGGGTGGTGACCATGTCCAGCGCCAGCATCAGGTCGGCATCGGTGTAGAAGCCCGAGCGATAGCCCAGCAGCATCGCCCGCTGCAGCAGATCGCCGTTGCCGTAAGGCCACCAGCAGTCGCGGATGTTGTCGTTGCCGGCGAACACGCGCACGCCCGCATCATGCAGTGCGCGCAAAGGCGGAAATGGATGATCACCCGGCGCGTTGCTCATGATCGCCACACCCGCCGTGGCCAGCGCCTCGCCCACCTGCAACGCGCGCGCCAGCGGCACGTCGCCCAGCGAGTAGGCATGACTGACCGCCACCCGCCCCTGCAGGCCAGCGGCCCGGGTCCGCGCGGCAATGCGCAGCAACTGGGCCAGTCCGGTTTCGCCGGGCTCGTGCAGGTGGATGTCCAGGCGCACGCCATAGCGCTCGGCCAGGCCGAACAGCAGTGCCAGCTGGCCCTCAGCATCGCCATCCAGCGTGGTCGGGTCGATGCCTCCCAGCACCTCCACGCCCGCTGCAAGGGCCTGCTCAAGCACGGCGGCGGTACCCGGACAGGACATCACCCCGGCCTGCGGGAACGCTACCAACTGGATGCGCATGAGGTCGGCACAGCGCAGCGCCGCCTCGCGCGCCGCTTCGAGATGGCCGAGACCCGTGCTGCCGTCGATGTCGACGTGGCAGCGCATGGCCACCGTGCCGAAGCGGCTGCACTGGCGGATCAAGGCCTCGGCACGGTCCACCATCGGAGCGGCACCCGCTACTGCGGCCTTCTCCACCGCCAACCGCTCACGCAGGCTGTTCACCGGCTGGTGCGGGTGCCAGCGGTCGCCGACAAAACTCTTGTCCAGATGGATGTGGCCGTCGACCAGCCCGGGCAGGACCGCGAAGCCCTGCAGGTCGACGCATTCCGCCCCGTCGGCCGGCGTAGCCTCGCCATTGAGGCCACTGATGCGGCCGTCACGGACATGGAAATGCAGTGGCGCGCCGTAGCGATCTACACCGCCATGGACGAACTGAAGCGTCATCGGAAACTCCGGGAAAGCCAAGCCATGGCGCCATCCTGAGCGCCGGCGCTGCCATCGGCCAACGAAATATCTGGATGGCACGCATTCACCAGAACGATGATTACCGTGCGACAACCGGTCGCAGCCACGCCGTGCACACGCCTGAACGGGTAACATGGGCGCCTGTTTCCGCTGTGATGCCGCATGGGCCCGTCCGACCGCCACGATCGCCTCCGCCGCTGGCAGGCCGCGTCCCTGCTCGCTGCTGCCCCGATGGCCAGCCTGTCCGCCGCCGATACGGCCGCCACCGCGCCGCTGCAGGCGCCGCCGGGCCAACAGCGCATCGCATCGGCTGCCCTCGTCGAGCGGTTGCACCAGCGTGTGCTGTCCGGGCAGAGCGCCACCGCCACCCTGGAACACTGGTGCGCCGAACACGGCCTGGCCGAACAGGCGCGGGTGCGCGCCGTGCGTGTGCATGGCCAGGACAAGCCTGCCCCCGCCGATGTGCTGCAGGCGCTGGGTGCGACGCAGCCTGGCACCGCGCTGCGCTACCGCCGGGTACAGCTGGTCTGTGGCAGCCGCGTCCTCTCCGAGGCCGACAACTGGTACCTGCCGGACCATCTCAGCCAGGCCATGAACCAGGTGCTGGACAGCACCGACGAACCCTTTGGCCGCGTGGTCGGCCCGCTCGGCTTCCAGCGCCAGACACTGGCCGACCAGACGTTCTGGCCACCGCGTGGCGAAGGCGACGACGGCGTGGTCCTGGAAGTGCGCGCGCTGCTGCGCGATCGCCAGCAGCAGCCCTTCAGCTACGTCATCGAGTCGTACCTGCAACAGGCGCTGCCCTAGCCGACCGGCGCGCGCCATCACCGCGGTGTCCAGACAGCAGAAGGCCCGGCATTGCCGGGCCTTCTGTCTGCCCGCCCGATCAGCGGAACCGGTAGTCCAGCTGCAGCCAGTACTGGCGGCCATACGGGTCGTAGTTGCCGACCGGGTAGAACGGCCAGCCGCCCCCGTTCCTGTCCGCCGGCGGGCGGCTGTCACGCAGGTTGTTGACGATCACGCCCACCGACAGGTTCTCGCCGAACTGGCGGAACACGCTGGCGTTGTAGGTCATGTACGGCGCGATGCGGCCACTGCCATCGGTCTTCGGCAGTGAACCGAAACGATTGCCGTACAGCGTGGTGGTCCAGTCACCCTGGTTCCAGGTGATGCTGCCATTGGCCTTGCTGCGCCACTGGTAGTCATCCAGTGAATTGCGGATGTCACGCTCCGGATCATCGGAGAACTGCCGGTACTTGTGCTCCAGCACCACGGTATAGGCCAGGCGCGTGGTGAAGCGGCCATAGCGGCCGGCGTCGAAGCGCCAGTTGCCCTTCAGGTCCAGGCCGCGCACCGACTCGGAGGCCGCGTTGATCGGATTGATCAGCACGCGGGTTACCTGGTCCGGCTGCACCGTGGCATTGGACGGGTTGCGGATCACCCGCGACAGCGCGTCCTGGCACAGCGGTGAACCGATATCGCGCGCTTCGCCACCCAACGTGCGTCCCAGGCGGCAATCGGCTTCATCACGAAGAATACGGCTGGTGTCGAGGCTGGTGACCTCATTGTCGATGCGGATGTCGTAGTAGTCAGCACTGAAATCCAGCCCGGACAGCGGCGACCAGACCACGCCGAACCCATAGGATTTGGCGGTTTCCGGCTGCAGCTGTGCGTTGGCACGGTTGCTATAGTCGATCGACAGGCCGTTGTAGTCGCAGTTGTCGTACGACTGGCCCGCAGTACGGCAGCGCCAGTAATCGGTCATGCCCGGGTTGTAGCCGCGGGTCTCGGTGGCGAACACGTAGTTCATGTCCGGCGCACGGAAGCTGGTCGCGGCAGAGCCGCGGATCAACAGGCTCTCGATCGGGCGGAACTCGACGCCGAAGCTCCAGGTCGCCTTGCCGATGTGCTCGCCGCCTGCGCGGTACTGGTCGTAGCGGCCGGCCAGCGTGGTGGTCAGCGATTGCAGCAGCGGCAACTGCAGTTCAACGCCGGCCGCATAGCGATCACGATCACCGCCGGCACCGATACCGGCGCTGGTGTTCCAGAACTCGCCGGTGCCCAGGCGCGGGTCCGGGCGGTTGCGGTAGCCCTGGCTGCCGGCCTCGACCACCGCCGCCAGCGCAGCATCGCCGCCCGGCAGTGCGAACAGGCGGCCATTGATGCTGGCGCTGAAGGTCTGCAGCCACGCCGCGTTGCGGCTTTCCTGATAGTCGGACAGGCCCTCGTACTCGTTCGGAGTCAAAGGCTTGAACAGGCGCACCGGGTCCGGCGCATAGACCTCCACGCCATTGCGCACGCCCAGCTTCGGGCCCAGCAGGTACTCGTTGATGCCGGCCAGCAGCACCGGGCGACGGGTGCGGTTCTCGTAGCGCGAACGGCTGTAGACCGCCTCGTAGTCCCAGCCGCTGTCGCCGATCTGGCCGCGTGCGCCCACGTTGAACGACCACGAGTTTTCCAGGAACCGGTTGGCATTGCGCGGCAGGCCACCGATTTCTTCCGGCGCGAAGCGGCGGTACCAGCTCTCCAGGTTCCCGCTGTTCTGGTTGTAGAAGTAGTTGCGCGCCGAGGTCCAGGTCGGCGCGCGCGTGTTGTTGTAAATGCGCGCGCTGCCCACGGCGACATCGGCGAACAGGTCGGTGGTCTCGTTGAGGTGGAAGGTCGCCAGGCCATAGCCATTGAGGTTGCGCTTCTCGGTCTGCACCGTCCAGTAGCTGGCCGCGGCCTCGTTGCTGCCGCAGTACCAGCCCAGGCGCGGGTTGCTGGCACGGAACACGCTGCCGCCATAAATGTCCGACGCTGCGTCGCAGCCGCTCACGCCCGGATCGATGTTGCGGCCGGTGGCGGCGTTGCGGCGATAGGCGATCGCCGTTGCCTGCGGCGCCTAGCCGGCCGGATCATCGTCCAGTGAATCCATGAAGTCGCGTTGGCGCGCGTGGATCGCCTTGCGCACGTCGAACTCGAAGCCGAACAGCGCATCCCAACGCTCGCCGGAACTGCCACCGACCACCTGCGCGCGCTGGTTGTCACCCCCGCCCTGCTGGGTGCCGCCGGCGCGCACGTTCACGTCCACGCCTTCAAAACGGTCCTTGAGGATGATGTTGACCACGCCGGCGATGGCATCGGAGCCATACACCGCCGACGCACCCGCAGCGAGCACCTCGATGCGCTCGATCAGGGCGCTGGGAATGTTGGCCAGGTTGACCACATTCACCGAGCCCTCGTAGGCCAGCGGGTAGTCGGCCTGGCGGCGGCCGTTGACCAGCACCAGCGTGCGGTTCGGACCCAGTCCGCGCAGGTTGATGGTGTTGGCGGCCGGCGTGAACGTATTGCCGAAGTCCTCGCCCTGCACGTTGCCGGTGTTCTCGGTCAGCGCGCTCAGCGCGTCGAAGGCGTTGCGGTAGCCCTGCGCATCGATCTGCTCGCGGCTGATCACCGTCACCGGCGAGGGCCCCTCGACACTGGCACGGGGAATGCGCGAGCCGGTGACCTTCACTTCCTGCAATGTGGTGGGTGCGCTTTCCTGCGCGAAGGCCGGCAGCGAGACCAGCATCAGGGACGACAGCGCGAGCACCAGCGGACGCGGGCGCAACGCCTTGTGGGAGGCGGACATGGGCTTCCTGGGGGAGTGGGCGGGTGGTACGGGGGAGCCGTGGCCTGTGCGGCACATAACGATCCCGTAACGAAAGTGTCCTGAATGGGTGGTTTCAACGGAAATGACCAGCCCTGATGGGCTTATGCCTGAACCGAATCAGACGGACCCACGGCACCGCCACACTTTTGCAATGAATTGCATGGTCTGGCGCTTTTCCGATACGCATCGTGCATGGATGACCAACCGCGCCACCTACACCCACCTCGCCCCGCTGCGCCCCGTCCTTCGCCGCCACCTGCTGCACCTACAAGCAACACCCATCACCCTGCGTTCGTTCCAGCGCACCGATCTGCCGCGCTGGCGCACCTTCGACGACCGTCGCCAGCGCGGCCAACGGCCGTCCTACGGCATTGATGAAGAGGCCCGCTTCCTCGCCAGCGTCCATCGTTCACGCCTACAGGAAGACAACGATCTGCTGGTACTGGGCGTGTTCGACGACGCGCAGGGCATCCTGCACGACCAGCTGCATGTCCGCCTGCAGTCGCTGCATTCGCGCTGCGCAGAACTGTAGTCGCTGCAGCACCGCAACGCGCATCCACAGGCCACACTGCGCGCGCTGTGCCCGTTCCTGTTCGACAATGTCGGCCTGCATCGCATCTTCGTCCTACTGCCACCGGGTTGCACCACCCCTTTCGCCCAGGCACTGCAGGCCCACGGCTTCATGCGCGAAGGCATCCTGCGCGACTACCACCTGGACGCCGAGGGATGGCATGACCGCCAGCTGCTGGCGCTTACCGCGCCGGCGTGGCGCAGCAATCTGCAGCGGATCGGCTAGCGCACCCGCTCCAGTGCCGCACCCGCGCCGGTCAGCACCGTGCAGGCGTGGTCCTGCAGTTCTTCGCCGCTGGCATCGTTGCCGCTGGCGGCATCCACGCGGGTGGCCAGCAGGATGAAGCCGGGGCCGCCCTGCACGTCATCGCGTCCGGCCACCACCAGGCTCCACTGGCCCACATCGCCCACGCCGCTCAGGCCATAGGCCAGCAGGTTGAGCGGATTGGCGGTCATTTCTGCACCGGGCAACAGATAGGCCTGGTACTGATGCCCGCGCAGAAGCACCGGCAACGGTGACCAGCCTGGCCCCAGGCTGCCGGCGTGTGCATCCAGGGCCTGCAGCACGTCCGTGCGCAGGCAATCGACATGGATATGCAACTGCTGCTGCGACCGTCCGTGCGGTGAGTTCAGCGCCAGGCTGGCCACGTTGCGCGGCAATGGCTGGCCCAGGGCCTGTTCGGTGTGCGCGCGCGCCTGCCAGGCGGCCGCGAAATAGTTGGGCGCCCCACGCTGGTAAAGACCGCGGCTCTCGATGCCACTTACCTTGTCCAGCGGCATCAGCAGGAACTGGTAGTCACCGTGTGCATCCTTGACCAGCACGTCACGGCGGCCGGCTGCCGTCTCAACCCGCAGGCAGCTGCCGCGCGGGCCGTCAGCTGCCTGGCAGTCACGCTCGATCAGGCGCCACAGCGCATCGGAATGGGCGGGCGGCGGAGGCGCGCTCGCACAGGCGGACAACAGCAGCAGGGGCGACAGCAGCAACGGGCGCAGGGACACGGCGGCGACTCACGGAACAGGCACGGCAGGCGGCGCCGCGCTGCATTCTAGCCAGCGCGGTGCTGCAATCAGTAGGTGCCGAACGGCACTTCAACCACGATCGGGGCCACGCCCTCGCCCGCCTGCAAGGTGTAGCGGTCCAGCGCGCCATCATCTTCGGCGTGCGGCTGGCGCTGGAAATGCAGGGAATAGCGGTCATCCCCCAGGCGCACGGCACTGCCATCGGCCTCCAGCGCGGCACCTTCGGGAATCAGCAGCCCACCCAGGTCGCTGTAGGCCCCCGGCACATCGGTGAAACCATAGTCGGCCAGTTCATCCACGCGCTGCATCGCATAGACATGCGGCAGGTAGGGGCGTGCCGGGCTGCGGCCATTGCTGAGGTCGGTCACCCAGGCCTGTGGCAGGTGGTATTGCTCGCGCAGTGCGGCCACGCCCAGCGACGGGCTGGCCACCTGCAGGCAGCACACCGCGCGCTTGCCCTCACGATCGACAATGGCGAATCGATCGCCGCGGGTGGCGGCCTGCGGCAGCATCGCGAACGCCAGGTTGCGCTGAGCGGGTGCGTAGCCTGCCTCGGTCTGCAGGTTGCGCCAGGCACCGAACACCGGCGCTTCCGCAACGGCGTCCGGCGCCGGCTCGATGGCAGAGGCGGCAAACGCCACGCCCAGCACCGACACTGCCAGTACCCTTCTTGCCCTGCGCTTGTCGCGCAAACTGCCTGCCGTCATAGCGTATCCAACACCTGCACCGGAAAGGCCCGGCCTGCCCGCTGGCGTGCTGCCAGCCATCCCTGCCACTATGCAATGACCACGCTGTGCCGGCAATGACCGGAGTGCTGACGCCTTTCGCGCGACGGGTGCTATCGTTCCGCCCATCTTCCCTGCGCAGGAGCGCTCGCATGTCCGCCTTCCGTCTGTCCCTGCTACTGCCTGCGTCGGCCCTGCTGCTGTCGGCCTGCGTCAGCACCCCTGGCCCGCAGGTCAAGGGTACCGGCCACTGCGATGCCAGCCAGCTGGGCTGGGCAATCGGCCAGCCGGCCAATGAGCCCAACATCCGCCGCCTGTCCAGCGAGAGCGGCGCCGGGCTGGTCAACCCGATCGGCCCCAGCACCATCACCACCAAGGACATCCGCCAGGATCGCCTGCGCGTGTACGTGGACAAGGACAACATCATCACCGCCACCCGCTGCGAGTAGGCGCTGTAGAGCCGAGCCCACGCTCGGCTGCGCTTCCGTGACAGCCGAGCGCAGGCTCGGCTCTACAGAAAACCCCAGTCGAGCATGGCTCGACGCTACATGTCAGGGTTCGGTATACCCCGCGCAGTCCGGCAGCGCCTGGTCGGGGTGGAACACCCCATCACTGAAGCGGAACAGCCGCGTGTAGCTGCACGCCGGGTCCTGTTCGGTGCGCAGGTCCTTCTTCTTCAGCGGGCCCTTGGCCAGCGAATCCTCGAAGCGCGAAACACCGGCCGGGAACCGGGTCGCCACGGTCTGGTAGCGCAGCACCGGCATGCCCTCGGCCACCGGATCCAGCCCGAGCTTGGCCGAGAACCCGTATTCGTCGTGGCAGGCGCCTGCGCGCTGCTTCATGTCCTGCTCGCTGAAACAGGCGCGGATCATCGCATTGCCCAGCCATGGCACGGTCAGCACGTCGTCGTCCACCTGGATGTCGTCCTGCAGGTGGCGCACGCGTGCCAACTGCAGCGTGGACGCGTCGGCCCCTCCACCGGAGTACATGGTGCTGAACTTGACGATGCCGCCCACCAGCACATTCTGGCGGGCGCGCTGCTGCGGGTCGGTCACTGTTTCGTCGCTGCCCACGCCCGGCGCCAGGCGCACGATCCACGGCCACAGTGACAGGTCGGCTTCCTGCGGCACGTCGATGCTGACGTGGTAGGTGTGTGGCTTGCCCTGGCCCGGCCCCTTCTCAAGCACTTCCAGCACGCTCGGCCGGTCACCCTCCTCGGCAACCGGCTGCACGCGTACGCACCAGTTGCCGTCCCGCGTGCAGTCATAAAGCCCCGAAGGCCCGGTCTCATTCGCGATCAGTACCTGTCCCAGCGGCTCCATCACGTTGCCGGCGACATCGCGCTGCTGCGGCAGGATCGCGCTCTGGGCCAGCGCCAGCAGCGGGATCGCCAGCAATGCAGTGCACAGGGTGGCGCGGGCGGCAGCGGTGGGCATGGACGGCTCCTGCGGTTGGGCTTCCGATGGTAACCGTTGCCCGCCATCATTTTTGTAGAGTCGAGCCATGCTCGACTGCTGTTTATCAGGAAGAGCAGCCGAGCATAGGCTCGGCTCTACATCATCCGCAGTCGCAGCCACCCCACCCCTTGGCCTTCGAGGTCTGGCCGATACCGGGATTGAACGTATTGCTCGGGTCCAGCTGCCTGTAGAAGCCCGCCAGCGCCGGCTTGGCCGGATACAGGTGGCCGACATTGTGCTCGGCCGGATACTCGGCGCCCCGCTGGTCCAGCAATGCCCACATCGCATGCTCGATCGCCATCGGGTCTTCACCTTTGCGGGCGATGTAGTCCTGGTGGAACACGTGGCAGAGGAAGTGCCCGTAATACAGCTTGTGCAGCAGGCGGCCGTCGATATCGGCCGGCAACTGCTCGAACCAATCCGTATCGTCGCGGCGCAGCGCGATGTCCAGCGCGACGATGTCCTGCACCTGGTCACGATGCACTTCACGGTAGCGCACTGCGGCACCGGCCACGGCAAAGCGATGCAGGAACGCCTTGCGTCCCTCCTCGGCCGTGCAGTGGAAATAGCCGCCTTCGTGCCCGGCGAAGAACCCGCGCAACCAGGCCTCGGTTTCCGCAGCGTCCTGGGCAGAGACCTTCAGCAACAGGTGATGCTCATAGCGTTGCCGGAACTCGCCCATGCGCTTTGGCAGGTGCGAGGGCAGCAGGCCGGTCAGCACCTGCATCACCCGGTCGGTCACCCCGCGCAGGCCCAGCCGTTCGAACCAGCCATCGACGCGGCTCTTCAATGCAAACGCCGCGGGCACACGGGAGGTACCGAGGCGATCAATCAGCAGGAAGCTGTCCTTGCCGTAGCGCTCGCCGATGTCATAGGCATCGCGGTGAATGTACTCGCCCGCGATCGGCAGGCGCTCGAAGCCGGTCAGCAGCTGGCGACGGATCGCGGTGAGGCTGTCGGTGCGGTTGCTGCCGATGTAGAAGACTTCGGCGGCCTCCTTTTCGAAGGTGTCCAGGCGCACCGCGAACACCGCCAGCTTGCCCGCGGACCCGGCCGCCTCGAAGTGGCGGCTGGGATCGGCGTTGAAACGTGCGGGGGTATCGGCATCGACCTTGCGTACTTCCTCGGCATAGCGTGGATCGGAAGCCGCACGGCCGTCGCCATCGCCCACGTCGGCGGCCGTGTAGTCACCGGCCTGCAGGCGCTGCAGGATCTGCTCGGGCGTATCACCCAGCGCGATGCCGAGATGGTTGACCAGCTGCAACTGGCCCTGCGCATCGACCTGCGCATACAGCGCCAGCTCGGTGTAGGCCGGGCCGCGACGCACCAGCGCGCCACCGGAGTTGTTGCAGATGCCGCCCAGCACCGAGGCGCCGATGCAGGACGAGCCGATCACCGAATGCGGTTCGCGGCCCAGTGGCGCCAGCGTCTGCTCCAGCCGGTCCAGCGTCGCACCGGGCAGGCACAGCACCTGGCGGCCTTCGTTCAACAGCTGGATGCCGGTCAGGCGCAGCGTGCTGACCAGCACGATGGGCCGGCCGTAGTCATCGCCGTCCGGGGTCGAGCCACCGGTCAGCCCGGTGTTGGCCGCCTGCAGGATGATCGCGGCGCCGCCCTGCACCGCTGCCTGCAGCACGCGCCACAGTTCCAGCAGCGTCCCCGGTCGCACCACCGCCAGCACTGGGCCATCGCCGAAGCGGTAGCCGCGACGGAAGCGCCGCGTGGCCTTGTCGCCGGTCAGTACATGGCGATTGCCGACCGCATCGCGCAACTGTGCCAGCACGGCGTCGTGGCCGCTCATGGCAGGCTGACCAGCGAATCGCGGCCGATGTCGGCGATGCGGCGCGCACCGGTCAGGGTCATCGCCACGCGCATTTCCTTGGCGATCAGGTCCAGCAGGTTGGCCACGCCGGCCTCGCCCTGCGCGGCCAGCGCATAGATGAAGGCACGCCCCAGCAGCACGGTATCGGCCCCCAGCGCCAGCATGCGCACCACGTCCAGGCCGGTACGGATGCCCGAATCGGCGAGAATCTTCAGATCGCCCTGTACCGCGTCGGCAATCGCCGGCAGTGCGCGTGCGGTGGACAGCACACCGTCCAGCTGGCGGCCACCGTGATTGGAGACCACGATGCCATCGGCACCGAACTTCACCGCATCACGCGCGTCATCCGGGTCGAGGATGCCCTTGATCACCATCGGCCCCTTCCAGAACTCGCGGATCCATTCCAGGTCCTTCCATGAAATGGACGGATCGAAGTTGCTGCCCAGCCAGCCGATGTAGTCCTCCAGCCCGGTCGGGTTGCCGCGGTAGGTGGAGATGTTGCCCAGGTCATGCGGGCGGCCGAACAGGCCCACGTCCCACGCCCAGTGCGGATGGGTGATGGCCTGGCCGATACGGCGCAGCGAGGCATTCGGGCCGCTCATGCCCGAGTGTGCATCGCGGTAGCGCGCGCCCGGCACCGGCATGTCCACGGTGAATACCAGCGTGGTCACGCCTGCGGCCTGCGCCCGCTCCAGCGCGTTGCGCATGAAGCCGCGGTCGCGCAGCACGTACAGCTGGAACCACATCGGCCGCTGGATGGCCGGTGCCACTTCCTCGATCGGGCACACCGACACCGTGGACAGGGTGAATGGAATGCCACGGCCGTCGGCCGCGCGCGCCGCCTGTACCTCGCCGCGCCGCGCATACATGCCGGTCAGCCCGACCGGCGCCAGCGCCACCGGCATCGCCAGTTTCTCGCCGAACAGCTCGGTTTCCAGGCTCAGGTCGGACATGTTGCGCAGGATGCGCTGGCGCAGCGCGATGTCGGACAGGTCGGAAACGTTGCGCTTCAGCGTGTGCTCGGCATACGCGCCGCCATCGATGTAGTGGAACAGGAACGGCGGCAGCCGGCGTTCGGCAGCAGCACGGTAATCGGTGGAGGCGGAGATGATCATGGGGTCAACCGTGGGGGGAAGGCAGGCGCGAGGCCCGCGCACGCCGGGCTTCGTTGTCATCGAGGGTGCGCAGCGTGGTGTGCACGAACTCGAGGTGGGCATGCGCGGCGGCGCGCGCGCGTTCGGGGTCGCCGGCCAGCACCGCATCCATCATCTCGCGGTGCTGGTCGGACAGCGGCGAGAAGGTCCTCGCCGAGGTGTAGAGCTTTTCGCGGCTCTGCGAGATGTTGGTCTGCAGCAGTTCGAACAGGCCGCGCATCACCTGCAGAAGGACCAGGTTGTGCGAGGCCTCGGCGATGGACAGGTGGAAGGCCGCGTCGGCCTCCGCCTCGCCGGTGGGGTCGTCCTTGCCGTGCGCGTCCATCATGGTCTGGAAGGCCTGCGCGATGCGCGTGCGGTCCTCGTCAGTGGCACGCAGCGCCGCATGCCAGGCGGTGGCACCTTCCAGCGCGTGGCGGATCTCCAGCACGTCGAAGCGGTATTCCGGGTCGCCCTGGAACAGCGGCAGGTACGGCGCCAGCGGTTCATCCAGCGCCTGCCGCGCGCGTGCCGCAGGCTCGGCCACGTAGGTGCCGCCACCGACGCGTGCGGTCAGCAGGCCCTGGCTGGCCAGCTGCGCGATGGCCTCGCGCAAGGCCGTGCGCGAGACCCCCAGCTGCACCGCCAGGGTGCGCTCTGCGGGCAGCCGGTCACCCGGCTGCAGCCGTTGTTCCTGCACCAGGCCGCGCAGCTGCGCGGCCACCTTGTCCGAAATACGTTGCGTGCTCATGGCGCCATTGTGGCCCGAAGCGCGCAGCGGGTGGTCGGCCAGCCGCGCATGGCTCAGGGAATCATCCAGGTCAGCCAGTAAGCCTGGGCCAGGGTGATCAGGCCGACCATCGTGGTGAAGATCAGGCTGTGCTTGACCGTGAAGCGGAACAGATCCGACTCCTTGCCGGCCAGGCCGACCGCCGCGCAGGCAATGGCGATCGACTGCGGCGAGATCATCTTGCCGGTGACACCGCCGGTGGTGTTGGCCGCTACCAGCAGCACGTCGGACACGCCGATCTGCTGTGCGGTGGTGGCCTGCAGTGCCGAGAACAAGGCATTGGACGAGGTGTCCGAACCGGTCAGGAACACGCCGAGCCAGCCCAGGAACGGTGAGAAGAACGGGAACGCGTCGCCGGTATGCGCCAGCGCCAGGGCCAACGTGGCAGACAGTCCCGAGTAGTTGGCGATGAAGGCGAACGCCAGCACCATGCCAATCGAGTAGATCGGCATGCGCAGCTCACGCACGGTCTCGCCGAAGGTCTGCAGCGCCGAACGGGCCGGCATGCGCAGCGCGATGATGGCGATCAACGCAGCCAGGATGATCGAGGTACCGGTGGCCGAGAACCAGTCGAATTTATAGACCGCCTCATAGCTCAGCGGCGCATCCACGATCGGTGGCATCTTCTGCACCAGCTGATCCAGGCCCGGCACCGGGATCTTCTGCACCCAGCCTTCCAGCGGGCCATCCGCCGCGAACAGCGATTTGAACGGCTTGATGCTCCACAGCGTGACCATCGCGGTGAGGATCAGGAACGGCGACCATGCCCTGGCGATCTGGCCGACGCTGTGGCGCGGTGCCTCCAGCGTCTGTGCGGCCGCCTCGGCGCTGGTTTCGGTGTCGAAACGGAAGATCCGTACCGGCTTCCAGCGGCGCAGGAACAGGGTAAGGCACACCAGCGACGCCAGCGAGGCGGTGATGTCCGGCAGCTCCGGGCCGATGAAGTTGGAGGTCAGGTACTGCGCGATGGCGAACGAACCACCCGCAACGAGCACCGCCGGCCAGGTCTCCTTGATACCCCGCCAACCATCCATGATCGCCATGATCCAGAACAGCACGATGATGGTCAGGAACGGCAGCTGGCGGCCGGCCATCTGGCCGATCTCGAATGCATCCAGGCCGGTGACCTGCCCGGCCACGATGATCGGAATGCCCATCGCGCCGAACGCTACCGGCGCAGTGTTGACGATCAGGCACAGGCCGGCGGCATACAGCGGCTTGAAGCCCAGCCCGACCAGCAGCGCCGCGGTGATCGCCACTGGCGCACCGAAACCGGCCGCGCCTTCCAGGAAGGCGCCAAAGGCGAAACCGACCATCAGCATCTGCAGGCGCTGGTCTTCGGTCACCGACAGGATCGAAGCGCGGATGATGTCGAACTGCCCGGTCTTGACCGAAACTTTGTAGAGGAACACCGCACCGATGATGATCCACGCGATGGGCCACAGGCCGTAGACGAAGCCGAAGCCAGCCGCGCCCAGCGCCTGGGGCAACGGCATGCGGTAGAACAACAGGGCCACGCCGAGTGCGATGGCCACGGTGATCGTGCCGGCCAGCCAGCCCTTCATGCGCAGCACGGCCAGGGCAACGAAGAAGAACGCGATCGGCAGCAGCGCGATCAGGCTCGACAACCACAGGTTGCCGGCGGGGTCGTACAGGTGTTGCCAGGGCTGCATGAAGACTCTCGACTGGGGGACGGGTTCAACACCGCAGGGGTGGGCGGTCATGGGCTACAGCATTATTGGTCGTACCAATAATGGATTTATGGAGCCACTGGACGCAGATTGAACCGCTGATTGCGCGAAGAGCCTATTAGACCATAGGGCTAGAATCAATTATTGGTACGACCATTAAGACGGTTGAGACAGTGGCGCGCATCCACCACACTGGATCCTGCCCCATCTCTGGTACACGAATGACACTCGCCCCCACCCGCGACCTGCAGTCCATGCAGCAACAGGCAGCTGACTGCCTGGCCGGTTACGCTGAAGCGAACCTTCTCAATCATGCAGGCTTGGATGCGCTCATCGCCCACCTGCGCGCATATCCGGATTCGGGCGAACCCATGGCCCTGCCAGACTGGGATCAGGCAGGCTCAGAGCTTCAGATCGCGGGTCGAGGCGATCCATTGCCGCCATCTCTGTTGGGGCAGATCGCCACAGACAAGCACGAGGAGTTGAATGACCTGATCTGTTCCTGCGTTGAAGTGGGAATCGCAGATCTGTACGGCGCTACGACGGATGTTCCTGACCAGATGCTGGCCAGAGCACTGGCCATCCTGCAGCGCAACACTTCGCAGCAGACCTGACTGCTTCAACTCCGCCTTGGAATCACGATCAGATCCCCCGAAGGGACTCTGATCCCACTCCCTCAACCCCTTAGATCTTCTTCTCCAACCGCCGCATCACCGCCAGCACCAGCACGCACAGCACGCTCACGCCGATGGCGATCACGTACTTGCTGATCCCCACCGCAATCCCGATCGCCGCCGCCATGATCAGCGAACTGGCGGTGGTCAAGCCGCTGACCTGGTCCTCGCGTGAGCCGCGCAGAATGGTGCCAGCGGCCACGAAGCCGACGCAGGCCACCACCGCTTCGATCAGGCGCACCGGATCAACCTGCAGCAGGTCGCGGTAACGCTCCTGCTGGAAATGCTCGGCCACCGAGTCGCCAAGGCCGACGATCAACGCGGCGGCCCCTGCGATCAGCATGTGCGTACGCAGGCCGGCGGCGTGCTTGCCCATTTCCCGCTCGACACCGAGCACACCGCCGAACAGCATCGCTGCGGCTACGCGCAGCAGGATGGAGACATCCTGGGTGAGTTCCATGGGCAAGCTCCGGAATTTTCCCGCAGCGTCGCGCGGCGATTGTGGGACGGCGGTGAAGGCCATGGCACGCCTTCTTCACCGCCCGCTTTCATCCACGCATGGCGTGGATCTGCGGGCCGCATTCGCTCACTGCGCGAGGTAGCCACCATCGATGGCGTAGTACGTGCCGGTCGCGAACGAGGCATCGTCGCTGGCCAGCCAGGCTACCAATGCGGCCACTTCCTCCGGCGTACCCAGCCGCTTCAACGCGTGCCGCCCTTCCAGCGTGGCGCGCACCTTCGGGTCCATCTTCTCCAGCAGCGGTGTGCTGATGAAGCCCGGGCCGACCGCGTTGACACGAATGCCGTCGGCCGCATGCTCCCAGGCGGCGGTCTGGGTCAGCCCGACCACGCCGTGCTTGGCCGCCACGTACGCAGTGGAACCGGCATAGCCCACCTGGCCCAGGATCGAGGCCATGTTGATGATGCTGCCGCCCGTGCCGGCCGCGCGCATGGCCTGGATCTGCGCACGCTGGCACAGGAACACGCTGGTGAGGTTGACATCGATCACGCGCTGCCAGCCATCGATAGGATAGTCACCGCTGGCGGCGGCCGGCCCGCTGATGCCGGCGTTGTTGACCGCCACGTGCAGGCCGTCGAGTTCCTTGATCGTGCGCTGCACCGCTGCCTCCACCGCCGCGTCGTCGGTGACGTCCAGCGCGATGCCGATGGCCTGTGTGCCGGTGCTGCGCAACTGCGCCACGGTGGCATCCACTGCATCCTGCTTGAGGTCCCAGACCGAAATACGGGCACCGGATGCGGCCAGCGTCTGGGCCACGGCCAGGCCGATGCCCGACACGCCGCCGGTCACGATCGCGGTCTTGCCGGTGAGCTGGTAGTCAATCATCTGCGTTCTCCAAATGCGGGGGTATCGAAGTGGCCTGCAATAGCCAACCTACCTACCTTACGCGCGCGCCCGTGATGGCCGGGCTGACATCGCATCTCCAGATCGTTCCAGCCATGAAACCTCAACTGCAGTTTATGTATGGAATTGCGTACGGATATGCGTGCAAAACGCCGGCGTATGTTCTTCTGCTTTTTCACTTTGGCCGTAATCGCAAATCGTTTTGACCTTATCGAAGTCAAAAGCGCGCGAATCGCGGCGACAATGGGAAACGCTTCCAGATTCTTCGACACATTCAATTCAACCTGTGTTTGCGCAGAGCGATGTCCCGATATTTCACTTTTGCTGATTACCGCCAGTTCGGCGAACGCCATGGCTACGACTACCGGATCGAAGGGAGTGAACTGCGCGACGACCAATGGGCAGGGCGTGGCGACGTCCACGAACAGTCACTGCGCGGTGGCCTGGGCCTGATCGCCTCGGACGTGCACAACCGCTTTACCTATACGGCCACCGCTGTGCACGATGCCGGCCTGACCATCCGCCTGATGCTGCAGGGCGAAGTGGATGTCCAGTTTCCTCGTCGCAAGGGCTTCACCCTGCGCGCCGGCACAGGCATGACCACCAGTCACCATGAACCTGTTTCCATGGCCGGTCTGCATCCTGGTGGCAGCCACCTGCGCGGGGTCAGCTTGAGCGTACCGGCCGATCTGGACGTGGACATGCTGCGCCTGCCGGCACTGCAACGGATCCTTCAGTCCCCTCTGCAGTGCCGCCACTGGGCCATTCCGCACGCGATGCTGCCGACGCTCGCCCAACTGTTCGACAGCCCCTGGCAAGACGACATCGATGCGCTGTGGCGCGAAGGCGTGGCCCTGCAGGTGTTGGCCGTCGGCCTGCAGGCCCAGGATATGCAGACCGAGCATGTACGCACGCTGCGCGCCGGCCAGCGCGAGCGGCTAGAGCGCGTGCGCAGCTACCTGCATGACGACCCCAGCCATGCCCACAGCCTGATCGAACTGGCCCAGCTGGCCTGTATGAGTCCGAGTTCCTTGCGCCGCCATTTTGCCCAGCAATATGGAAGCTCGGTGTTCGACTACCTGCATGAGCAGCGCATGCGCCATGCCGAACAGGGCCTGCGCGAGAACGGATGGACCGTCGAGCAGGCTGCCGCCGCCAGCGGCTACCGCCACCCCAGCAACTTCGCCGCCGCGTTCCGCAAGCGCTTCGGCCTGGTCCCCAGCCGCTGGCGCACGGGCCCGTCGAAGGTGGGCTGAAGGCCCGGGCCCTGGCAGGTGTCGACCTTGGTCGACACGCTCCTGCGCCATTGCGGATGCCGGCCAGCGGCCGGCACTACCACGTGCTACCAGGCACGGCCCGGCGCCACCCTGCGGGCCTCAATACACCGGCAGATCGATGTAGCTGGCCTGCGCAGCGCTGTGCCACACGCGCTGCGTGGCCTTCTGGTAATCGCCTGGCTTGGCCAGGTAGATGTTCGGCACGTAGGTCTGCGGATTGCGGTCGTACAGCGGGAACAGGCTGGACTGCACCTGCACCATCACCCGGTGGCCCTTCTGGAACGTATGGTTGGCGTTGGGCAGATCGAAGCGATACGGCAGCACCTGGTTGGCGGCCAGCGGCTTCGGATCGCTGAAGCTCTCGCGGTAGCGGCCACGGAAGATCGCCAGCGACACCGGCAGCTCGTAGCCACCCATCTCCGGCGTGGACGCTTCCTGGTCCGGATACACGTCGATCAGCTTCACCACCCAGTCGCTGTCGGTGCCACTGGTCGAGGCCTGCAGGTGAACCACCGGCGTGCCGCCGATGCGCAGCGGCGCGGCCAGCGGTTCGGTGATGAAGGTCAGCACGTCCGGGCGACCATCGACGAAGCGCTGGTCCTTGACCAGCCAGGTGGTCCACATGTCGCGGTCACCGAAACGTACCGGGCGCGGCACGAACGGCACCGGCTTGGCCGGATCGGACACATACTCCTCGAAGTCGCCCTCGCCCGCCGCCGGTGCCTGGAACGCCAGCTTGCCCCCGGCGCGCAGGTACAGCGGCTTGCTGCTGGCAGCACAGCCCTTGTCGCAGCTGCGCGGCCAGCCCTTCAAGCGGTCCCAGTGGTTTTCGCCGGTGTTGTAGATCAGCACCGGTGGCGTATCGGCCTTCGGCGCGCCATCCACCAGGTACTGGTCAAAGAAGGGCTTGAGCACGTCGCGGCGGAACTGCAGCGCGGTATCGCCGTCGAACTTCAGCGCACCCAGTTCGCTGCCGCTGTAGTTCACCTGGCTGTGTCGCCACGGCCCCATCACCAGGTAATTGCGGTTGTTGCCGCTATCGCGTCCTTCCATCGCCTGATAGGCGTGGTTGGCACCCCACATGTCCTCCTGGTCCCACAGGCCCTGCAGCCACATGGTCGGCACCTTCAGCGGTGTCTTTGCCATCACCGCGTCCAGCGCCTGGCCCTGCCAGAAGCCGTCATAGGCCGGATGCTCGACCAGCTTCTTCCACCAGGTCAACTGGTCCACGCCGGTGAAACGCGCGTAGTCGCCTGCCGAGCCGATGCGCAGGAAGGTGCTGTAGTCGTCGTAGCCGAGGCTGGGCAGCGGCGTACCCTTGCCGCGCTTCTCGGTCTGCATGGCGAAGTAGTTGAAGTTGACCTGGCGGAACGCACCGTAGTTGAGCCAGTCGTCACCCATCCAGCCATCGACCATCGGGCTCTGTGGTGCGGCCACTTTCAGTGCCGGGTGCGGGTCGGTCAGCGCCATCACCACGGTGAAGCCCTCGTACGACGAGCCGAGCATGCCGACCTTGCCATTGCTCTCCGGCACGTTCTTCACCAACCAGTCGATGGTGTCCCAGGCGTCGGTGGAATGGTCGACCTGGGTGTTGTTCAATGGCCCGCGCAGCGGCCGGGTCATCACGTAATCGCCTTCGGAGCCGTACTTGCCGCGGATGTCCTGGAACACGCGGATGTAACCGCCGTCGACAAACACCTCGTCGCCCTGCGGCAGCAGGTCGCGCATGCGTGGCGAATCACTGCGGCTGGCGCGGCCAGCGGCATCGTAAGGTGTGCGGGTCAGCAGGATCGGCGCGTTGCGGGCACCCTTGGGCACCACGATCACGGTATACAGCTTGGTGCCATCACGCATCGGCACCATCACCACGCGCTTGTCGTAGTCACGACCGACATCGGGGGCAACGAAGGGCTTGCCGCTGATGTCCGGGGTCATCGGCGGGGTATCGGCGGCCAGCACGGTGCTGGACAGGCAAAGGGCAATGGCTACAGCGACGGCACGCACACGCATGGACAACCCCTCCCGGCAGGAAAGCCCCAAGCCTACTCCTGCCTGGCGCCGTGAAGTGTGTGCAGGCTTTGCATTCTTCGGTGGATGCAGGCAGGACTGATGGCACATGTGCGGCTCGACGGGCACGCATCGATCTGGCCGTTGTAGAGCCGAGCCCCCGCTCGGCTGTGGCCACCGCAACCTCCGAAGAGCAGCCGAGCGTGGGCTCGGCTCTACAGCATCAGGCTGCCGTCACCTCATGCAGCGCCAGCCAGCACCAGCGCCCCTGCTCGTGCCTCAGTACCGCCAGCGACTCCCGCCATGCGGGTGCGCCGCCGTCGACCGAATGCCCTTCGCGATAGCGCAGCACCGCCAGCGGTGATGGCGCCTCCACCGCCTGCACGGCGTCGATGGAAATCTGCAGTCCTGGACGCGCGCCATGACCGCCCGCGAACAGTGCCTGCACGGCCTTCCGGTCCATTCGGCGTCCTGCGATACCGACCATGCTGAAGTCCGCACTGAAGTGCGCCATCAGATCCTCCAGCGCATCGGTGCCGACGTCGGCACGGAGCCAAGCCTGCAGCTTGTCGTGCAGGAGGTGGATTTCATGTTCTGCGGTGATATCCATCAGGCATTCTCGGGTTGCGAAAGGGAAACAGAGTGCGAGTGGCGCAACAGCGCCATCGGCAACAGCGTGATTGCGGCGGCAAGACCCAGCGCCACGCTGGTGGCGCGTGCTGGCAGCCACTGCAGGGCCAGCGCCAGCAGCAGCGCAATGGCGGCGGTACCGAGGCAGAAGCTGAGCTGACGGTTGAGGTTCCAGAGGGCACTGGCATCGCCCAGTGCCTCACCCTCCACGCCGTGGAAGGCCAGCGTCTGCGCCGTGCTGCTGCACAGGCTGCCGCCCGCCCCCATCAGTGCGAACAACAGCGCGGCCAAGGCGAAGGCCGGCTGCGGCAACAGCGCCATCAACAGCAGGCCGCTGGCCTGCAACAGCATGCCGGCACGCAGTACCGTGGCCGGGCCGAAGCGAGCCAGCAGGCGCTTGCTGGCGGTGATCGCAATGGCCGAGGCCAGCGCCCAGGGCAGCATCAACGCGCCGATGCGTGCCGCGCTGTAGCCGGCCTGGTGCAGCTGCAGGGTACTGACCAGCTGGCTGCCGATGAATACACCGGGTACGGCCAGATAGATCAGCATCGCCAGCCGCAGCCCGCGATGGGACAACAGCGACCAGCGCAGCAGTGGCTGCGCCTGCTGCCGTGCATGTCGCAGGTGGGCCGCCGCCAACAGCATTGCGATCAACAGCAGTACGGCACCGGCGGCCCGATGGCCGGGTTCACCCAGCCAGGTCAACGCCAGCAGCAGCGCGCCCAGCGCCATCATCGCCGTGGAGAGCGCATAGGCCTGCAGGCGCGGCGCACTGCGCGCGCCATCGGCCGGCATCCAGGCCAGCACCAGCCCGATCGCCACCACCGCCAAGGGCAGGCTGGCCCAGAGCACACCGCGCCAGGACAACCACTGCACCAGCAGCCCGCCCAACGCGGGCGCCAGTGCCGGCACCAGCAGCGCCACCAGCAGGATGCGCCGGGTCAACGCGCCACGCTGCTCGGGCGTGCACTGGCGGTACGCCGCGGCTTGCGCCACGGGAATCAGCAGGCCACCGGCCAGGCCCTGCAGCAGGCGCCAGCCGAGCAGCCAGCCGATTCCTGGCGCTGCGCCAGCCAGCACAGCGGCGACCGCGAACAAGAGCAACGCCACCAGCAGCAAGCGACGCTCGCCACAGCGCGCGGCCAGCCAGGGCGCCAGCGGAATCACAACGCTCAGCCCCAGCATGTAGGCCGTGCCGACCCAGGCCAGGGTGCTGACGTCGGCGTGCAGCTCCGCTGCCAATGCCGGATAGGCCACCGTGGCGATGAACATGTTGACCAGATCCAGGGCAAATACCAGCAGGAAAATCGCCTCATGGCGCAGGCGGGGGGACGGCATCGGCGGCGCTCCAGCGGAGAAGTCGCCAGCATGCCGTGCGGGCCTTGTTGGAAAAACACGACGACAGCTGCAACACTGTCAAATCTATTTTGACAATGGATCGCCATGGTCAGCCTCGACCGCTTCGATATCTTCCGCGCCGTGGTCGAGGCCGGCAGCCTGACCGCCGCCGCCGATCGCCTCGGCCTCAGCCGCGCGGTGGTCAGCTTCAACCTGAAGCGGCTGGAACAGGAGCTGGGCGTGACCCTGCTGCTGCGCAGTACCCGCCACCTGGCGCTGACCGAGGCCGGTGAACAGTTCCTGCAGCACTGCGTGCAGGCACTGGATGCCGCACAGGCAGCGATCGATGCCGCGCGCCGCGACCAGCACCAGCTGCAGGGCGTGCTGCGCCTGACCACTACTCCGGAATACGCGCAGCTGCGCCTGATCGCAGCGCTGGAGGCCTTCCGTGCGCGGCACCCGGCGCTGCAGCTGCACCTGTCGACCTCACCGGCACCGGCCGACCTGATTCCCGAACGTTTCGACCTGGCCATCCGCCTGGGCCGCCTGCCGGATTCAGGCCTGCATGCCAGCGAACTGGAACGGCATCCGCTGTGCGCGGTGGCCGCGCCCTCGTTGCTGGCCCGGCTGCCCTCCGCGGATGCAGCCGATGACCCGGTGCAGCTGGGCGCCCTTCCCCGCCTCGGCTACCCGCGCCTGGCCGATGTACCGGTGGTGGCGCCGGATGGCAGCGACGCATTGTTCGCCACCAACCCGGGCAATGCCGTGGTGCGCGTAGATGGTGCCAGCAGCCTGCGTGCCTTCGCCGTGGCCGGCGCCGGGGTCACCGTGCTGCCACGCTGGCTGATCGAGGACGACCTGGCCCAGGACCGGCTGCGCCCGGTGCTGCGCCAGCACCGTTTCCCGCAGCAGAGCGTGTACGCGGTCTATCCGCACAGTTCGCAGCCTTCACCGAAGGTGCGGCAGCTGATCGATTTCCTGCGCAGGTGGTTTGGCAGCGCGCCCGGGTGATGACGGCGTCCGCCAGGCGCGGCGTTCTGTAGAGCCGAGCCCACGCTCGGCTCCGTTCTACAACAGCCGAGCATGGGCTCGGCGCTACAGTAGATATCCGGTAGCGCCGGGCCGTGCCCGGCGAGCGCAGCGGCAATCTACAAACGGACACGGCCCCTTACGGGGCCGTGTCTTCAAGCATCAGCGCAGCACCTGCTCCACCAGCTGCACGTCCACGCTCTGCAGCGGTTCGGCAGCATTGCGCGACAGCTGCACCTGGTAGGTGCCGCCGTCGATCTTCCACCGGCGCGCCTGTGCATCGTAGTGGGCCAGGGTCTTCGGCTCGGCTTCGATGCGGATGCGGCGCTGTTCGCCCGGCTGCAGGCTCACCTTGTCGTAGCCGATCAGACGGATCGGCGTGGTGCTGCCGGCCGGCAGCTTCAGGTACAGCTGGGCCACGTCGGCACCGGCGCGCTTGCCGGTGTTGCGAATGTCCACGCTGGCGACCAGGCGCGAACCTTCCACGCTCACCTTGAGGTTTTCATAGGCGAACGAGGTGTAGGACAGGCCATGACCGAACGCGAAGGTGGGCTTCAGGCCCTTGACCGCCATCCACTTGTAGCCGACGTTGGCACCTTCGATATCGAAATCGAACACATCACCGAACGGCTTGGCCGGCTTGAAGCCGAGGCCGTCGATGTGCGGGCGCGGCAGCTGCGATTCGTCCACCACCCAGGTCACCGGCAGGCGGCCGGACGGATTGACCTGGCCGGTCAACAGCGCGGCAATGCCTTCGCCACCGCGGATGCCCGGGTACCAGGCCTGCAGCATCGCCGGCACCTGCGCCAGCCAAGGGGTGCGCACCGGGCCGTTGGTTTCCAGCACCAGCACGGTCTTCGGGTTTGCCGCGGCCACCGCCGAGATCAGTGCGTCCTGGTTGTCCGGCAGCTGCATGTCCGGCAGGTCCACCGATTCGGCGGCCCACTGCGTGGCAAACACAATGGCCACATCGGCCTGCGCGGCGGCCCTGGCCGCAGCGGCGGCATTGGTGCCGTCCACATACTCGATGGTTGCGTCCGGACGCGCCGCACGCAGCGATTCCAGCGGCGAGGACGGGTGGAAGATCACCGGGCCCGGCCAGGTGGTCGGCATCACGCCCGGCACCGCATTGGTGCCCTTGGCGGTGACGCCCACCATCGACGAACCACCGCCGCCGATCACGCCCTTGTCGGCGTGGCCGCCGATGATGACGATGCGCTTCACGCTGTCGGCCAGCGGCAGCAGGTTGCCCTCATTGCGCAGCAGCACGCTGCCCTCTTCCACCGTGCGCTGGGCCACGGCGAAGCCGGCCTCGGCATCCACCTTCTGGTGCTGCGGCGGGTTGTCGAAGTTGCCGTGCAGGAACATCGTGCGCAGGATGCGCGCGACCATGTCATTCAGGCGCGCCTGCGGCACCACGCCGCCATGCACGGCCAGACGCAGCGGTTCGTCGAAGAACACCGCCGCGTCGAACACTTCACCGGCCGACTGCTGGTCCAGGCCGGCCAGCGCCGCCTTCGAACCGCTGTGCACGCCGCCCCAGTCGGACATCACGAAACCGGGGAACTTCCATTCCTGCTTCAGCACCTGGTTCATCAGGTAGCCGTTCTCGCAGCCGTAGGTGCCGTTGATCTTGTTGTACGAGCACATCGCCACGCCCGGGCGGCCAGCCTCCAGCGCGATCTCGAAGGCCAGCAGGTCCGACTCGTGCATGGCCTGTTCGCCGATGCGCACGTCATGGAAGTTGCGCCGGGTCTCCATGTCGTTCAGCGCGAAGTGCTTCATCGAGGAGATCACGTGCTGGCTCTGCACGCCCTGGATCAGCGCGCCGACCATCGAACCGGCCAGCAGCGGGTCCTCACCGGCATATTCGAAGTTGCGGCCGTTGCGTGGATCGCGCTGCAGGTTGACGCTGCCCGACAGCAGGATGTTGAAGCGCTGCTGCCATGCCTCGCGGCCCATGGTCGCGCCACCGGCGAAGGCCACTTCGCGGTTCCAGCTGGACGCGGTGGATGGGCCTGAGGGCATTGCCGTGGCGAAATCGCCCGGACGGATGCCGCCCGGATTGGTCACGCCGACGCCGGCATCGGCCGACTGCTGCGACGGAATGCCCAGCCGCGCCACGCCCGGCACGAAACCGGCCGAACCGACCGCACCTTCCGGCAGTGGGCCACCGTCCTTGCCCAGCCCGAAGTAGCTGTGCAGCATCTGGAACTTCTCATCCTCGGTCATCGCCTTCAGCAGCAGCGCAGCGCGCGCATCGGCGTTGAGGGCGGTGTCCATCCATGGCTTTTCGCCGTGCTTGTCGGCGGCATAGGCCAGTGTCAGCAGGGTGGCGCGCAGGGTGCTGCCCTCCACCTTGAACGGTGCGCTGCTGGCGGCCTGGAAACCGTCGCTGAAATAGCTGGCATCCGCTTCCAGCGCCACACGCGCCGGATCGAAGCCGGCGGCCTTGGCCGATTCACCGGCCACTGCGCCGAGCAGCACCGCCGGTGCACCCAGCCGCGAACGGGTGACCAGCGCTGGCAGCTGCGCGGCACCTGCACCGGCATCGGTATAGACCGCCACCGTGTGGCGGCCATCGTCCAGGCGCAGGTAGTTCAGACCCGGCTGGTCCGGGCCGGATTCAGCGGCGATCGGCAGCCGGGTCAGCACGGCCTGGCCGCGTTGGGTCTGGCCATCGTCCTTGCCCGCAGCAATGAAGCGGTATTCGTAACCCAGTCCGTCGGCCAGCACCTGCAGCGGATCGACCTGGCCAATACCGCGCTGCACCTGGCGCACGCTCACCGCGTCCACCTGCAGGGTCTTCAGCTGGGCGGCCAAGGCCGGCATCGCCTCGGCGGTCGGGGCCTGTTCCAGGGTCAGCACGGTGAACGCGGCAGGGTCGGCCCACGCCGGAGCGGCCAGTGCAGCGGACAGGGCCAGGGACAGTACAAGCGGCTTTGTAAACGTTTTCATCGACGGGCGTAATTCCGTTGCCAAGGCAATCGGTCCAGGGAAAGTGCCGCCGAAGGGTGCAGCGTTCATGCCGCGCAGGGATTGCCAGGCAACCTCCCGCAGGCCAAAGGACAGACCGGTCTGCGCGCGGGACCCTCCTCCCGGCGTGACAACCTGCCTGCCCGGGCCGCGCAGAGCGACCCAATCCTGTGAAGATTGTGCGAGGGCGTTCACACCTGTCAACAGGACCTAAGTCACAGAGGCAACCCGGCCAGCGGTTATCAGGCCATCACCGGCGGTCATCAGCAGGCTGCGTGGGGCTGCCGATAATGAGGTGTCACCGGCCCTGGACCCCGCCCATGAACATACACCGCGACTTCGATCATCTCTGGCGTGACCGCTGTGATACCTCCACCCAGCGCAGCCCACGCGTGCTGATCCGGGTATTCGTTGCCCCTGGCGAACTGGAGCGCAGCGTGGCGTTCTACGAGCAGTTGCAGGGTGTGGTGGCCGATGCGGGCTTCCCGTTTCCCGATGCCGGCCTACGCCTGGCGATGGTCGGTGCATTCCTGCTGATCGAAGGTTGCGATGAGGCGCTGGCGCCATTCACTTCGACCACGGGGACACTGCTGGTCGATGACGTTCGGCCTTATCACGACAAACAGGTCGCCGCCGGCGCCGAGATCATCTTCCCGTTGCAGGTGGTCCCGACCGGGGCGGCGTTCAATGCGGTGCATCCCGATGGCACGGTGGTCGAGTACGTGCATCACCGGCCGGATCCGCAGGGGCGGTGAGGGCGCGGCCGGGCGGCGCCGGTACCCGCAGATTCGACAATTCCCTGCACGGCCTGCTGTAGAGCCGAGCCCATGCTCGGCTGCTCTTCGTTCAACTGTCGGAATATTCGATTTCGATGGAGATTCATCCACGCATGGCGTGGATCTACAATCCCGTCATGTCTTCCCCCGCCCTGCCCTGGAACGGCACGTTGCTGCTGGATGCGCACGCCGCCGTGCTGCACGGCCATGCTGGTGACAGCGCTTTGCATGCGCACTACGCCCATCAATTGCTGCTGAGCGACGGTACGCCCTGGCACGTCGAGATCGATGGCGTACAGCAGCAGGGCCAGCGGCTATGGCTGCCTTCGTTCCAGCCGCACGCGATCCTGTCGGCACCGGAAGCAGGCTGCACGGTGTTCCTTGAGCCGGCCCACGCCGATCCCACCCAGATCCAGCAGCATCTGCACGCCCTGCCGGGCAACGCGCTGGAGCTGCGCGATTGGCTGCCACGGCTGAGCCGCCCGCAACCGCTGGACCGCCGCGTGCAGGCGGCGTTGGCCCGTATCGCCCAGTACCTGCCCGGCCCGGTGCCAGCTGCCGACATCGCCGAAGCCGCACACCTGTCGACCAGCCAGCTGCACCGGCGTTTCCAGTCCGACCTGGCGGTGACCCTGCGCGGCTGGGTGCTGTGGCAACGGCTACGCACTGCGCTCACGCATCATCTGCGCGGGCACAACCTGACCGACAGTGCGCATGCCGCCGGCTTCGCCGACCTGGCCCATCTCTCGCGCAGCCTGCGCCGCATGTTCGGCATCGGTGCCGCACAGCTGCAGGGCCTGCAGTTGCACGCGACCTGACACGGCCGATCACCCACGCCTGCGCAGGCCTTCGGGCAGCTCCGGCACCTCGCCATGCGGCAGTTCACGAAACGGCGCCAGCAGCTGCCCCGCGTAATCGCGTGGATAGTCCGGTTGGCTGCCGATACCGAGATCGCATTGCTGCAGCCGATAACCGGGCGCATCGAAGGCGGTCCCCAGCAGATGATCCCATGCGGTCAGGAACAGGCCGAAGTTGACGTCACCGGCGGTACCGTAACGCATGTGATGGAAGCGATGCAGCGGCGCCCACGCCATCACCCGGCCCAGCACACCAGGGCGCATATCCACGTTGGAGTGCTGCAGCAGCAGCTGGATGGCGATGGCAAACGCCAGCACCGCCGCCACCGGCATCGGCAGGCCCAACAGCAGCAACGGCAGCACACCGCCCACCGCTTCGGCCGCCTGGTGCAGCGGGTGTTTCATCAGGCCGTTGAAGCCATACATGCGGGTCACGCTGTGATGCACCGCATGCAGGCGCCACAACCAGCCGATGCGATGGCTTGCGTAGTGCACCAGGGTGATGCCGAGATCGGCAGCGATGATCGCCACCAGTACCTGCAGTGCGAACGGCCACTGCAGCGGCCAGACCTGCCACGGAATGATCGCCGCCAGCAGCGGCACCGCCGCGATCGACAACAGGTTCAGGCCTTCGTTGACCAGCGCATGCAGGGTGTCACGCAGGCGGTCGCCATGATCGTGGTTGAACGCGGGATCGTACGGCCACGCGCGCTCGGCGGCGAACGAGAGCGCAATGGCGGCCGCCAGCAGGGCCAGCAACCACAGCGGGTCACCGTGGCAGTGGCCGACCCAGACGACGGCAGTGGCAACGAACCCCAGCAGGAACAACGGGGCATACAGGCGGAGGATCCAGTGTTTCATGGGCAACCCGGGAAATGAGGGCCTGCATGCTGGCGTGGCGTGCGGGTTGCTGGCTTGAACAAACGGCGCAACCCTGCCGCACCGCGTTTCCCACATCCACGCATGGCGTGGATCTACAATGGCGCCCTCATCGCGCCCGGGACCGGCATGGATTCCTTCAACCTGATGCGTGCCTTCCGCCGCATCGTCGAACGCGGCGGGCTGGCCCGCGCCGCCGAAGACCTGGGCATGTCGCCCGCCGGGCTCAGCAAACAGCTGCGCACGCTGGAAGCGCATCTGGGCGTGGTACTGCTGCAGCGGACCACGCGGCGCATGAGCCTGACCGAAACCGGCCACGCCTATTACCGTGAATGCTGCCGCCTGCTCGACGAGCTGGACGCATTGGAACGTGGCATCGCCGAGCAGCGTGGCGAGGTGACCGGGCGCCTGCGCGTCAATGTGCCGCAGTCGTTCGCGCTGAGCACGCTGTCGCCGCTGCTGCCCCGCTTCCTGCAGCAGCATCCGCAGCTGTCGCTGGACCTGGTGATGGAAGACCGCCTGCTCGATGCAGTCGGCGAGGGTTTCGATGTGTCGCTGCGGCTGCGTGCCGAGCTGGATGATTCACGCCTGGTGGCACGCCGGCTGGCCTCGCTGCAGCAGGTGCTGTGCGCGGCGCCGTCCTACCTGCAGCAGCATCCGGCGCCCCAGGCAGTAGGCGATCTGCAGGCCCATAGCGTGCTGGCCTACAGCCTGTCCGACTCACCGGGCAGTTGGCCGCTGCTCGGCCCGGATGGCCAGGTGACGATCACCCTGCCGGCGCGCGTGACCGTCAACAACAGCCTGCTGCTGCGTGACCTGCTGGTGGCCGGCATGGGCATCGGCGCCCTGCCCTCGTTCCTGGCGGCACCAGCGCTGGCCCGTGGCGAACTGCAGCAGGTGCTGCCCGACCACCGCTATCCGCCGCGCTTCGTGCATGCGGTCTACCCCACCTCGCGCCACCTGCAGCCCAAGGTGCGTGCCTTCATCGACTTCCTGCACGCCGAGCTGCCCGGCTGCGCCGGCCTGGATTCGTAACCGCCAGCGAAAACTGAGCTGCCCGCGGCGTGCTGTTTCGGCCAAGCCGCGCTGCCTACTCTGCCGCCTCCCCTATCACCGATGGCAGGCAGATGTCTTCCGTTCCTTCCCCCGCCACCGCAGCGCCGGTGGTCGATTTCTTCCACGACGTGGTCTGCGGCTGGTGCTTCGTGCTGGCCCCGCGCCTGCAGCAGGTCTCGGCCGAACTCGGCATCCAGGTGCGCCACCGCAGCTTCGTGCTGCAGGACTCGCGCGCGCAGATGGTCGAGGTGTTCGGCTCGATGGCGCGCGCCAAGGCGATCATCCTGCGCCACTGGACCGACTGCGCCGCGCATGAGGACACCGCGCGCATCGATATCGAAGGCATGCGCGCACAGGACTTCGAGTATCCCTCCGGCTGGCTCGGCGCACTGGCCTGCCAGGCCGCAGGGCTGATCGGTGGCAATGATGCCCATGGCGCGATGTTCGACGCGGTGCAATGGGCGCACCTGCACCAGCACCGCAACATCGGCGACGCGGAAGTACTGCTGGATATTGCCGAATCGCTGGGCCATCCACGTGGCGCCTTCGCTGACCACATGCGCAGCGACGCGGTGCGCCAGCGCGTGCAGGCCGATCGCGCCGACGCTGCCGCGCTCGGCATCCGGTCCATCCCCACCGTGATCGGCGGCAACGGCTTGCGCCTGCAGACCCTGCCGCTGCCGCAATTGCGCCAGGCCCTGGCGCCCCTGGTCGCGGCCTGAGCCGCACCCTCCCCCACCCTGCAAGGAGATTTCCCCATGACCCCACGTACCCTGTCCACCGCGCTGGCCCTGCTGCTGGCCGCCACCGCCGCTTCCACCACCGTATCCGCGCACGAACGCGTTCCCTCCGGCCAGCAGGTCGGCACCAGCCCCTGGGGGCCGGAGGACGAGATCGGCCGCCTCAACCTGATCACCGAAGCCTCGCGCGCCGCGATCCTGTCGCGGGTCAGCGGCGGCAAGGCCTATGACCTGGCCACCGAATACTACGTCGGCATGCCCAGCTGGCAGGATGCCGGCGACCCGCACTACCAGTTCTGGATGACCCACACCCCGCGCGGCACAGTGATGGACGATCCGATGGGCGTGGGCGAGGCCATGAACCTCACCCGCAGCTACACCGGCACCGCGTTCTCGATGTACAGCCACACCGGCACCCACATCGATGCGCTGAACCACTTCGGCATCCACGGGAAGATCTGGAACGGCTTCGAGGCCGACAAGCACCTCGGCGACCGTGGCTGGAATGTCACCGGCATCGAGAAGTTCCCGCCGCTGATCGCGCGTGGCGTGCTGATCGACGTGGCCGGCGCCAAGGGCGTGGACATGCTGCCGGACAGCTACCGCGTCACCCGCCAGGACCTGAAGGATGCGCTGGCACGCCAGAAGGTGAAACTGCAGCAGGGCGACGTGGTGCTGATCCGCACCGGCCGCATGCGCCTGTTCGAGCAGCCCAGGGCCTACATGGCCAACCCGCCGGGCATGGGCCTGGACGCGGCACGCTTCCTGGTCGAGGACGGCGGCGCGATGATCGTCGGTGCCGACAACCTCAGCTTCGAGACCTTCCCTTCGGAGGTGTCCGACGACTACGTGCCGCTGCACACCTACCTGCTGGCACAGCAGGGTGCGCCGATCATCGAGCTGGTGGCGCTGGACGAACTGGCCCGCGACAAGGTCTACGAATTCGCCTTCATCGGCGGCCCGCTGAAGATCCGCGGTGGCGATGCCGCACCGCTGCGCCCGGTGGCGCTGCCGGTGCGCCCGTAACCAGGGGCATCCCCGGGTAGCAACGGGCCATGCCGGGTGGGTGCCGACCTTGGTCGGCACCGCGCTTTACCGCTATCCACGCATGGCGTGGATCTACCAGGCTGCGGCATGGATTTGCCGGGGCTCTCTCCAGTAGATCCACGCCATGCGTGGATGCTTTCCCCCTTCAGCAACCTGAAACCGGACCCTCCAATTTCATTAGTAATTCTACTTACAACGCGAGTAGCATGTCTGGTCTCAGCCCCTGATACCGGTCCGTCGATACTCGCGCCATGCCCGCCGTTTCCGTCCGTTCCTGCCGTTTCCAGCCCGCCCGGCGCCTCCCCTGGAGGGCTGACTGATGGGTGCCGTCGTCGCCCTCGACCGGCTGCTGGACGGGCGCCAGCTGTGGCGTGGCCCGGCCCGCCAGGGCCCCGCCAGCGACCATCTGGCCAGCGGCCATCCGGCACTGGATGCACGCCTGCCCGGCGGTGGCTGGCCGGCCAGCGGACTGTGCGAGGTACTGCAGGCGGTGCCAGGCGTTGGCGAACTGGCGCTGGTATGGCCGGCACTGGCCAGGCTGAGCCAGCGCGACCGCCCGATCGTCCTGGTCGCCCCGCCCTATCGCCCGCACGCCCCGGCCTGGGCCGCCGCCGGGCTGGACCTGGGCCAGTTGCAGATCATCCACGCCGCGCCGAAGCAGGCACTGTGGGCCGCCGAACAGTGCCTGCGCTCTGCGGCCTGCGCGGCGGTACTGTGCTGGCCGCATCAAGCCGACGACCGCGCCCTGCGCCGCCTGCAGGTGGCCGCCGACAGCGGCCAGTGCCTGGGCTTCGTGTTCCGCGAGGCGCAGGCCGCGCGCAATCCCTCCCCGGCCAGCCTGCGCCTGCAGCTCGACCACGGCCAGGTGCGGGTGCTGAAGTGCCGTGGCGGCCTGCCGCCGGCACAACCGTTGCCGCTGGCCATCGCCCACTGAGGCCGCGCCATGCACTGGGCCTGCCTGTTGTTGCCGCAGTTGGCGCTGGACAGCGTGCTGCGCCTGCAGCCCGACCAACAGCGGCCCTTGGTGCTGCTGCAGGGGCCGGCACAGCGACGCGTAGTGCGTGCAGTCAGCCCGTCGGCACGCGCCGCGGGGTTGCGCCCGCGCATGCTGCTGTCGGCTGCACAGGTACTGGTGCAGGACATGCACCTGCACGACTACGACCCCAATGCCGAACAGCACACCCGGCAGCTGCTGGCCAGCTGGGCCTATGCCTACAGCTCGCAGGTCAGCCTCGATTTTCCGCATGCACTGGTGCTGGAAATCGGTGCCAGCCGCGCCCTGTTCGGTGACTGGCTGACGATCCAGCAGCGCCTGCGCAATGAACTGCACGAACTCGGTTTCCGCCACCGCCTGGTGGCCGCGCCTACCCCACATGCCGCGCGCGTGCTGGCCAACGTCCACGATGGCCTCGGCATCGATGCGCAGCAACTGCCGGCGGTGCTGGCGCAGCTGCCCCTGGCGCGCTGCGGCCTGCCCAGCGAGGCGGTGACGGTGCTCGGCCGCTCCGGCCTGCGCACGTTGGGCGCGGTGCTCAAGCTGCCGCGCGACAGCCTGGCCCGGCGCTTCGCCCCCGAGGTCCTGCAGCAGCTGGATGCATTGCGCGGGCTGCCCACCGCGCCATTGCGCTACTACCAGCCACCCGACCGTTTCGATGCGCGCATCGAATTCGAGTACGAGATCGAATCCAGCCAGGCCCTGCTGTTCCCGCTGCGCCGCCTGCTGCTCGACCTGGCCGCCTTCCTGTGCTCGCGCGATGGCGGCGTGCAGCGCTTCGACCTGCATTTCGAGCATGACCTGTTGCCGGCCAGCGTGCTGACCATCGGCCTGTTGGCGCCCGAACGCGATCCCGCGTTGCTGTTCGAGATCGCGCGCAACCGCATGGAAGCGTTCGCCCTGCCGGCCGGCAGCCGCGCACTGCGCCTGCAGGCCGAACAGCTGCCGCCGTTCGTACCCGCCGCGCGTGACCTGTTCGATACCCGTCCGGCGCAGGCGATGCCGTGGAACCAGCTGCGTGAGCGCCTGCGCGCGCGGCTCGGCGATGACGCCGTGCAGCCGCTGGCAGTGCAGGCCGACCATCGCCCCGAACGCGCCAGCGGCAGCCAGCCAGCGGCCAGGCCACCGGCATACTGGCCACTGCGCCCCGGTTGGCTGCTGGACGCTCCACAGCCGCTGCGTGACCCGCGCCTGCGCATCATCGCCGGGCCGGAGCGGATCGAATCGGGCTGGTGGGACCAGGCTGACGCGCGCCGCGACTACTACGTGGTGGAAACCGCGCATGGCCAGCGCGGCTGGGCCTTCCGCGTGCGCAACGATCCGCATGCGCCGTGGATGCTGCACGGCTGGTTCGGCTGAGCCGCCATGCACAGCGAACTGCCCGGCTACGCCGAACTGCACTGCCTGTCGGCCTTCAGTTTCCAGCGCGGTGCTTCGATCGCCGAAGAGTTGTTCGCGCGCGCCGCTGGCCAGGGCTACCGCGCGTTGGCGATCACCGACGAATGCTCGCTGGCCGGCATCGTGCGCGCCTGGCAGGCAGCCAAGACCCATGGCGTGGCGCTGATCGTCGGCGCCGAATTCCAGGTCGAGGACGGGCCGAAGCTGGCCCTGCTGTGCACCGACCAGGCCGCCTATGCCGGGCTGTGCCAGTTGATCACGACCTGTCGGCGGCGGGCTGCCAAGGGCGAATACCGCTGCCTGCGCGACGATCTGCTCGGCCTGCCCGACGGTTTGTTGTGCCTGTGGCTGGACCGGCAGCCATCCGCCACCGATCTCGAGTTGCTGCGCACCGGCTTCGATGATCGGCTGTGGCTGGCGGTGGAACTGCACCGCGAACACGATGACGCACGCCGCCTGCAGCAGCTGCAGGCCTTCGGCGAACGCCACCGCCTGCCCCTGGTCGCCAGTGGCGATGTGCACATGCACGTGCGCCGCCGCCGTGCCCTGCAGGACACACTGACCGCGATCCGCCACCGCTGCAGCGTGGCCGAGGCCGGCTGGCGCCTGTTTCCCAATGGCGAGCGCCACCTGCGCCCGCGTACCGCGCTGGCCCAGCTGTATCCGCCCGAACTGCTGGCTGAAACCCTGCGCATCGCCGAGCGCTGCCACTTCACCCTGGAACAGCTGCAGTACACCTATCCGCGCGAGCTGGTGCCCGAAGGACACGATCCGGACAGCTGGCTGCGCGTGCTGGTCGAGCGCGGCATCCGGTGGCGCTGGAAAGGCGGCATCGAAGCGAAGCAACGCACGCAGATCGAGCACGAACTGGCGCTGATCAAGCAGAAGAACTACGCCTCGTATTTCCTCACCGTGCAGGACATCGTGCGCTTTGCGCGCAGCCAGGACATCCTCTGCCAGGGCCGTGGCTCAGCGGCCAACTCGGCGGTGTGCTTCGTGCTGGGCGTGACCGAGATCGACCCGGCACGCAGCAACCTGCTGTTCGAGCGCTTCATCTCCGCCGAGCGCGACGAACCACCGGATATCGACATCGACTTCGAGCACGAGCGTCGCGAGGAGGTGCTGCAGTACGTGTTCAAGCGCTACGGCCGCGAGCGCGCCGCACTGACCGCGGTGGCGATCAGCTACCGTGGTCGCAGCGCGATCCGCGACGTGGCCCGCGCACTGGGCCTGCCGATGGACCAGGTCAACGAACTGGGCGCGGCGATGGACCACTGGGGCGGCAACATCCCGCTGCCGGAAACCCTGCGCGAGCGTGGCTTCGATCCGGACACGCCGTTGATGCGGCGGCTGCTGGCACTCACCGCAGAGCTGATCGATTTCCCGCGCCACCTGTCGCAGCACCCGGGCGGTTTCGTGATCTCCGAGCACCCGCTGTCGACGCTGGTACCGGTGGAGAACGCAGCGATGGCCGACCGCACCGTCATCCAGTGGGACAAGGACGACCTCGATGCCACCGGCCTGATGAAGGTCGACTGCCTGGCGTTGGGCATGCTCACCGCCATCCGCAAATGTCTGGCGATGCTGAAGCAGCATGGCCTGCACAGTGGACGCATGGATGCGATCGAGGATGACGACAAGCCCACCTACGACATGATCTGCGCCGCCGACACCATCGGCGTATTCCAGATCGAGTCGCGCGCGCAGATGGCGATGCTGCCGCGCCTGCAGCCACGCGAATTCTATGACCTGGTGATCGAGGTGGCGATCGTGCGCCCTGGCCCGATCCAGGGTGACATGGTGCACCCCTACCTGGAACGGCGAAGGATCCTGCGCGAGCAGGGTCCTGACGCGTTGAACGTTCCAGACAATCCACTCTATCCAGCGCGGCTGGAACGCGTGTTCGCGCGTACGCTGGGCGTGCCACTGTTCCAGGAACAGGTCATGCAGCTGGCGGTGGAAGCGGCCGGCTACACGCCGGGCCAGGCCGATGCCCTGCGCCGCTCGATGGCCGCATGGAAACGCCGTGGCGGCCTGGAGCCGCATCGCGAGAAGCTGCTGTCCGGCATGCTGAAGAACGGCTTCAGCCGCGAATACGGCGAGCACCTGTTCGAGCAGATCAAGGGGTTCGGCGATTACGGTTTCCCGGAAAGCCACGCCGCCAGTTTCGCCCTGCTGACCTATGCCAGCTGCTGGCTGAAGTGCCATCACCCGGCCGCGTTCACCGCCAGCCTGATCAACAGCCAGCCGCTGGGCTTCTACAGCCCCGACCAGCTGCTGCAGGACGCGCGGCGGCATGGCATAACCGTTCTTCCCGTGGACGTACGCCACAGCGACTGGGACTGCACGCTGGACTTCAGCAGGGGGCCGGCGGCGATCCGTCTGGGCCTGCGCCTGATCGACGGCTGCAACGAAGATGCCGTGCAGGCCATCATGCGCGAGCGCGCGCGGCGCCCGTTCGACGACGTCGGCGACCTGTGCCAGCGCACCGCGCTGGACCGCCGCCAGCAAGGCCTGCTGGCCGATGCCGGGGCACTGCGCGGGCTCAGCGGCCATCGCCATCGTGCACGCTGGGATATCTCGGGCGTAGAGAACCGGCTGCCGCTGTTCGACCAGGCCCGTGCCACTGCCGAAGCCCGCGTGCCTCTGCCACTGCCCAGCGCCTGGGAGGACATGCAGGCCGACTACCGCAGCACGGGCACCACCCTCGGCCGCCACCCGATCTCGTTCCTGCGCGCGCAGCTGCGCAGTCGTGGCTGCCTGGATGCCGCACAGCTGGCCGGGCACGGCCACGGCCGCCGTGTGCGCATCGCCGGACTGGTGCGCATGCGCCAGCGCCCGCAGACCGCCAGTGGCGTTACCTTCCTCACCCTTGAAGACGAGACCGGCATGGTCAACGCCGTGGTCTGGCGCCACCTGGCCGACCGCCAGCACCGGGTGCTGGTCGACACCCAGCTGATGCAGATCGATGGCCGCCTGGAGCGCGTTGATGGCGTGCAGCATGTCATCGTGCAGCGCATGCACTGCCTGGATGAGCTGCTGCAGGGACTGCGCAGCCACAGCCGCGATTTCCACTGACGATACAGATCGTCACACAACGAACTGGCCTTTGCCCGCCGGCATCCGCTATCGTCGGCCTATCCAAGGAAGGACGACCCGATGCCCCGTGTGCTGCTGCTGACCACCCTGGTGGTCTCGACCCTTGCCCTGCTCGTTTCCGGCTGGACCGCCTGGAGCCTGCATCGCAGCCAATCGCCTGAGCGGATCATCGAAGCGCGCGGCCTGGTCATCCACGATGGCACTGGGCAACCACGGCTGATCCTCGGCGCGCCGGTGCCGGACCCCCTCAGCAGGGGCCGCCCCCAAGGACCGCGTGCAACCGCGCTGTCCGGCCTGATCCTGCTTGGCCCCGACGGTTCCGAGCGCGGCGGTTATGGCACCAGCGACCGCGGCGGCGAAGCCCTGCTCACTCTGGACGATGCCACCGGCACCACCGAAGTCTTCAAGGTCGTCGCCAACCCGGACCGTGGCGCCAGCCTGATGGTCAAGCACCAGAACAATACCGGCGCCATGCTCACCTCCTGGCAGGGCAAGCCGGAGCTGATGTTCGTCGATGACAGTGGCCAGTCCTACTACGTGCGCCCCGGCGCCAACGCCGCGCCCTGATCTGCTTCTGTAGCGTCGAGCCATGCTCGACTTTGTTTCGCCCCTGTAGCGTCGAGCCATGCTCTGCTGCTTCTACCAACAGCAGCCGAGCATGGCTCGGCTCTACAAGGCGAAGCAGCGTCTAGCATGGCTGGGCGCTATACCCCACACACCGCCGCCAGGTCATCGGCCAGCTGCCGCAGCTGCGCCGCCCCCAGCGCCGCGCAGGTGATGCGCAGGCCATGCCCTGGTGCAGCCACCGCAAACACTTCGCCAGCACGCACATGCCATCCGCGCGCAGCCAGCGCCAGTACCTGTGGATGGCTGTCGGCCGGCAACGGCAGCCACAGGTTCAATCCCTCCATCGGCAACGGCGTCGGCACGCCACGCGCGCGCAGCAGTTCCTGTAGCGACTGCAGGCGCTGCTGGTACCGCTCGCCTGCCGAGGCGATCTTCGCCCGCTGCGGCGCCGAGGCCAGCACCGAAGTGGCGGCATCCTGCAACAGATGACTGACCCAGCCGATGCCGGACGCCAACCGCAACCGCAACCGCATCGCGGTCTCGTCATCACAGGCCAGCCAGGCAAGGCGCAGGTCGGGGCCGAGCGGCTTGGACAGCGAACGCAGCAGCGCCCAGCGCCGGCCATCCAGCGGCAGTACCGAGTGGTAGGCCTGCTGCGAGAGCAGTGCGTAGTGGTCATCGATCAGCACCGCCACCTGCGGGTAGGCCGTCAGCAGCTGGCGCAACGCCCGTGCCCGCTTCGCATCCAGGCTGGCCCCGGTCGGGTTGTGCGCACGCGGGGTCAGCAGCACCGCGCGTGCCCCGGCCTCCAGCGCCTGTCGCAGCGATTCAACCTGCATGCCATGCGCATCCACCGTCACCGGCAACGGCGCATGGCCCACGGCATTGAGCACATTGAGGCTGCCGAGGAAGCATGGATCCTCCACCGCGATGCGATCCCCCGGCAGCAGCCATGCCGCCAACAGGCGCTCGATGCCATCGACCGCGCCATGGGTCAGCTCCAGCGCGTACCCCTCGGGGCAATCCGCATCCAGCGAGGCGCGTGCCAACGCCTGCAACCTCGGGTCGACCGTGCCCACGCCATACAGCCGTGGCGCCGCCGGGGCCAGGCGCAGGCTGGGCAGCAGGCGAGGATCCGGGTTGCCACCGGCCAGGTCCTGCAGCGCCAACCCCGGCGTACTGCCCTCGCGCGCCAGCGTCGGCGGCAGGCCACGCACCACCGTGCCGCGTCGGCCCGCGGTACTGGCCAGGCCGGCCGCATCCAGTCGCTTGTAGGCAGCAGCCACGGTGTTGCGATTGACCCCCAGCTGATCGGCCAGTTCGCGCACCGGCGGCAGCACGCTGCCCGCCGGCAGGCGGCCCTTGCCGATGCCATCACGGATGCTGTCGAAGATCGACTCGGCGCTATGCCCGGTGATTTTCATTTTGTCCTATGCCAAAATAATTCTTGTCCTGTGCCAGTGTATCCCACCCTGGCCATCCTGCATTGGAGGTGCCCGCATGCCCCTTGCCGCCGCCGACTGGCCCATCGCCCAGTCCGTTGAACAGATCGCCGCCAACCTGGTCACGGTGCGCCAACGCATCGCCGCTGCCTGCGCCCGCGTCGGCCGGGACCCGGCCAGCGTGCGCCTGCTGCCGGTCAGCAAGACCGTCGATGACGCCCGCATCCGCATGGCGGTGGCCGCCGGTTGCCGCGAGCTGGGCGAGAACAAGGTGCAGGAGGCGCAGCGCAAGGCCGAGACGATGGCCGATCTGGGCGTGCACTGGTCGGTGATCGGGCATCTGCAGACCAACAAGGCGCGCTACGTGGCGCGCTTCGCCAGCGAGTTCCAGGCGCTTGACAGCCTGCGCGTGGCCGAAGCGCTGCAGCAGCGCCTGCAGCTGGAAGACCGCACGCTCGATGTGTTCGTACAGGTCAACACCTCCGCCGAACCCAGCAAGTACGGTCTGGAACCCGCTGCCGTCGAGGCCTTTGTGCAGCATCTTCCAGCGTTCGACCGCCTGCACGTACGCGGCCTGATGACGCTGGCCATCTTCACCCCCGAGGTCGAGCGCGTGCGTGCCTGCTTCGTGCGCCTGCGCGAACTGCGCGACCAGCTGCAGCGCACTGCACCTCCCGGCATCGACCTGTCGCAGCTGTCGATGGGCATGTCCGGTGACTTCGAAGTGGCCATCGAGGAAGGTGCCACCGTGGTCCGCGTCGGGCAGGCCATCTTCGGCGCACGCGCCACCCCGGACAGTTTCTACTGGCCCAGCAATGGAGCCCTGGCATGAAGCACGCGGTCGTCCTGCAACACGTCGCCTTTGAAGACCTCGGCACCCTGCAGCCTCTGCTGATGGCACAGGGCTGGCAGCTGCAGGTGCTGCAAGCCGGTGTCGACGCCCTCGTTCCGGCCGAAGCCGCCGATCTGCTGGTGGTGCTGGGCGGTCCGGTCAGCGTCAACGACGTTGATCTCTATCCCTTCCTCAATGACAGCATCGCGCTGCTGCAATGTCGGCTGCAGCAGCAGCGGCCCACGCTGGGCATCTGCCTGGGCGCGCAGCTGATGGCGCGTGCACTCGGTGCCGACGTCGCCGCCAGTGGTGGCAAGGAGATCGGCTTTGCGCCACTGCTGCTCACCGATGACGGCCAGCGCTCGCCACTGCAGGCCCTGCAGGGCATTCCGGTACTGCATTGGCATGGCGAGGCGTTCGAACTCCCGGCGGGTGCACGCCGCCTGGCCAGCACGCCGGCCTGCCGCCACCAGGCCTTTGCCATCGGTAACCATGCGTTGGCACTGCAATGCCATCCGGAGCTGGACGCGCGCCAGTTCGAGCGCTGGCTGATCGGTCACACCCTGGAACTGGCCCAGGCCGGCATCGATCCGAACGACCTGCGCACGCAGGCGCGTCGCTATGGCGCGCCACTGGCCGCGGCCGCCACCGCGATGTTCGACCATTGGCTGCAGGACCTGCCGGAGCTACCGCGATGAACTACCGATTGCAGATTCACCGCGATGGCGCCTACTGGGGCCACTTCGACTGCAGCGGGCCTGATGCCCTGCAGCGCATGGACAGCATCGCCGCGCAGCTGCCTGCAGCCCAGGGCTTCCAGCTGAAACGGCAGAAAGGCATCAGCGAAGAGCGCATCCTGTCCAGCAATGCCGATGGCCTGCGCGTACTGGCTTCGCAGATCCTGTACCGCGACCTCTGACGATCATCACGGTAGTGCCGGCCGCTGGCCGGCACCCGAC
>NZ_JAVFVN010000753.1:0-466 GCF_030910085.1 Stenotrophomonas maltophilia group sp. RNC7
TAAAATTTATAATACTTTTCAAAATCCATTTTAAAATCAACAGAATTCCATAATTTTTTCATTTCACTCTCACATTTTTTCAACAACTTTTTTTCTTCTTCAGTAATTTCTACATTATGCATTTCCTTTCCGGTGTCTAAAATCGTATTTTCCAAAGTTAAAGTTGTATTTTCTTTAAGTTCCATTTTTTCTCTCCTTATTTAAATTTTATAGGCGCACTTGCCTGTTCATCAGCCAATAACCAAGTATTATCTTTACTTTTGTGCAGCGTAATTTGGAAGTATTTTTCTGCTCCTGTTACTGTATACAGTTTTCTATACACATACGCGATGTTAGGATCTTCTTCTGAAGTAATGACTTCTGATAATTCATAATCAGCATAATCCCTAGCGGTAGGTGCAATTTGTTTTTGCAAACTTTTAACAACCTCGACATCATCTTCTATGTTTCCTGTACCAATATTTCT
>NZ_JAVFVN010000759.1:0-327 GCF_030910085.1 Stenotrophomonas maltophilia group sp. RNC7
GTACCGCACCTACGCCGGCAGCAAGGACCGCCCGCTGGAGTACATCGAGTGGGGCCGCACCTACATGCTGGGCGTGAACTACAAGTTCTGATCACGGCCGGGTCGTGGGGGGCGGGGGGGGGCGCCCCCCCCCCCCGGGGCCGCCCGCGCCGCCCCCGGCCGGGCCCGCCCGGGCCCGCCCCGCACCCCCCCCCCCCGGCCCCGGGGGGGGTTGGGGGGGGGGGCTGGGGGGCCCCGGGGGGGGTGGGGGCGGGGGGGACGGGGGGGGGTGGTGGCCGGCCCGCCGCCCCCACGACCCGGCCGTGATCAGAACTTGTAGTTCACGCC
>NZ_JAVFVN010000685.1:0-351 GCF_030910085.1 Stenotrophomonas maltophilia group sp. RNC7
GGCTTGCACAAGTGGCAGGTACGATGCTTCCACCAGCCGAGAATCTTGAGGATGCCGTTGAAATTGGGGAATCAGGTTAACAGCGCTGCTCGACACACCATCTCATTGTTCGTCCGGTCTTTCCCGCAGCGGCCACTTTCGCGCCAATTGTAGCAAGATATCGATTAGACGGTATCGCCAGTGAATCTATCGAGACTTCAGTTTAGCGTTACGCGCGATATCGGGATGGCCCTGAATGGCTGGCCTGCGAATCTTTATTTCTTAGCTGGCTGTTTTTAGGTCCAGTCTTCAGAACAGAACCTTCACGCATATACACGGAATGTGAGATTTTGACGATTGCCTGCACCGCTT
>NZ_JAVFVN010000687.1:0-818 GCF_030910085.1 Stenotrophomonas maltophilia group sp. RNC7
ATGTCCATGAAGGAATAATTTAGGTTGGTCACGTAATAAATAATTTGAATATCCCTCAAATCCACGATATAAGTCAGTTTCATCTTCTGGTCTTGCCCATTGGGGGTTAGCATGAGCAATAAATATATCTACTGTCCCTATCGAATCTAAAAAACTTGCAAGTTCACTTTCACTATATTGGGCATGAATCTTTAAATTATCGCTATAATAAGGAACGCCATTAAAACCAGCAATTTTATAACCGTTAAAGTTAATTACTTTACGATGGATAGATTCAATACTTGTATCTTCAAATGCATTAACAGAATCATGGTTTCCTAGTATCCCGTATTTAGGAGTATCTTTAAAGAAATAATCTATTGCATATAAGGCTCTTTTATGAATATCACCTAATAATAAAATAAGATCTGGTTTAACTTCGACTAATCCATGTTTTTCAACTAATTCTTTCATACCGCCAGTTGTATCAGAAAATACCAATACTTTCATCATTAACCTCCTCAAATAACAAATATAAAACTGCATCAATAATTAGTAAAAAGAGTTAATTAAATTATATCATAGTAAAATTTAACAGGCTTTTTGAATAAATTAAGGAGCAGCGGATAATAATAATATAAAAGATAGTAATAAAAATAATAAAGATAATAATATAATACATTGACGCTTAACTTATGAATAAATCTGATCCACAGAACCTCTTTTATATCAACTATCCTCCCCCCTTTTCCTAAAAATGTATATTAATAAAAATCTATTTTACTTATGTTCTTTCCTCTCAAACTATAAATCTATACCTATACATATTAAAAATTGTA
>NZ_JAVFVN010000841.1:0-595 GCF_030910085.1 Stenotrophomonas maltophilia group sp. RNC7
ATTTATACTACCATTTATTCTATCTATTACGCTACCAATGGTATTTCCAACGACACTTCCTGCTACACCGCCCAGTATACCTCCTATGGTTGTTCCTACAGTTGATCCTATACTTGTATTTGATTTGCTACTAGAACTACCATATGAACCTATGGCTATATTGGAGCTACTGCTGGACTTACTACTAGAACTGCTGCTGCTTGACTTGCTACTACTGGAGCTACCACTTGAACCTATAGATTTAATTACTGATGTCACTGCGGATGTAACTGCCTTTGTAATACTACTTAATATACCCCAATGCCCTGTTGGATCAACAAACTTGATTGGGTCGTTGTAGCAGTAAACGTATAGATTTAAACTCAACGGATTCGTATCTTCTCCCCAATAGCTGTCTTCTGATATAAACCGTCCTATATATGGATTATAGTATCTTGCTCTTAGATAGTACAGTCCTGTTTCTTCGTCGTAGAATTCTCCTGCGTATCTTATAGCATTGCTATAAGCCTCTACTGTAAGGATTGGATTGCCAAAGATGTCGTAGTCGTATTGGTTTTCTATGTCTCCTGCTTCTGTTACGATGTAGACTACGTTC
>NZ_JAVFVN010000844.1:0-330 GCF_030910085.1 Stenotrophomonas maltophilia group sp. RNC7
AAACTGTTAAGAAGGGCGTTAGAGGATCAAGGAAACGGTTTAGGGAAAATGAATATTACTATATCCGATGAGCTATTAACATTAATTGCTCAAACAACAGGGGATGCGCGTTCTGCACTCAACTTATTAGAAGATATTGCATTCGGTTCTGAAAAAGGTGAAAATAACAAAATTATTGTGACAGAAGATACCGTGAAACAATGTATCCAAAATAAAGGGTTCTCTCATGATAAAAAAGGGGATATTTTTTATAATTTACTATCCAGCTTTCAAAAAAGTGTCAGAGGTAGTGATGTAAATGCAGCCCTTCATTATTTGGCAAGATTATTA
>NZ_JAVFVN010000860.1:0-312 GCF_030910085.1 Stenotrophomonas maltophilia group sp. RNC7
AGTTATCTTAGAAATGTGAAATGGTCAGATGTTTATCTATACAGCCTTACTCAGACGACAAGTGCAGCAATGAGTCATATGAAAGCATCAAGATCTGGATTCTATGTATATTCTGGCCGATATTTATATGGTGAAACATCATCTGCTAATAAATACATAACAACAAATAGTCTTAACTACAATGGGGAGACATCTTCGCTTTCGTATTAAAAATTAACAGGATTTTTTAAAATTACAGAGGGACAGATCTGTTTTTACTAGAATCTTGAGGAGGATACTTATGGATATAGGAAGAATAAAAAAAATTGTAAT
>NZ_JAVFVN010000893.1:0-747 GCF_030910085.1 Stenotrophomonas maltophilia group sp. RNC7
GAATAGGATTGAAACACCAACAATTATGCCAACACACCACGGTGATCGAAAGAAATTCGACAATTCTTCCCTCAATTGAGCTGTTCTTAACATGATGTTTTTTTGTTCGCTTAATCAATCAGGAAAATCAACTACGAAATATGACGAAAAGGCCGTACGCTGTCCGGCCTTTCCACTACAATCCGAATTATTCCACGCACCGGGCAGTCATGTCTTTTCATTGTTCCGAAGGTCGAAGACCACCTGTCCAAGGATCATGAGCGCCATCGGCTATCTCCGTTAAGGTGTGAGTTGATGATCCGAGAACGAACGGTTGAGCTGGGAACTGAGATCGGAAACGGTTGCAGGAATTCCAGCGCGCAACTGTCCAAGCGACGCGACGCAGGCGAGAAGCTTCGAATGAAGGGCATCCAAACCAGACGTGTCGACCGTCGGGCCAACGGTGACATTCAACGCATTTTGGATTTCGGAAGACGCAGCCTGGGCCTCAGAAACTGCTTGCTGAGTTTCGACCTTCACCACTGGACCGTCCAAGAATGATCCCATGGCGTCATCCCTACCGTCGCCAAGAGATCCGGCTGAAGTTCGGCCAACGCCATAGATATTCTGTTCCCACCAAGACTTTAGATCCTGTCCAGGGTTCTGACCGTTGTAAGCGGCGGCTCTGTCAGCGGCTTCTTTTCGCTGGCGCTCTCGTTCTTCCGCGGAACTATTCGCATAAGTGTTGTTGGCATTATCGCCAGACAA
>NZ_JAVFVN010000718.1:0-360 GCF_030910085.1 Stenotrophomonas maltophilia group sp. RNC7
TGATCGACGTGCTGCCCTCGTGCATCACCCCGGAGAACCCGAGCCGGTACCCGGAGCCGATCACCGCCCACGGCTTCCTCGAGGAACGCCTGCGCGAGATCAAGCTGAAGTAAAGAGAAGTGAGGCCGCCCAAACGCGGCCTTTTTCTTTGCAGGGCCGCACCCAGCACCCGCAGAGGCCCAAGCCAAAGCCCAAGCCAAAGCCCAAGCCAAAGCCAAAGCGGCGCTGGGGGGTTCCGGGGGGGGGCCGGGCGCGCGTTAGGGGGCGGAGGGGGGCGGGGGGGGGGGGGGGGGGGGCGGCAGGAAGGGGAGCGGAAGAAGCACCCCCCCCCCACCCACCACCCCACCCCCCCCACCACCC
>NZ_JAVFVN010000921.1:0-1964 GCF_030910085.1 Stenotrophomonas maltophilia group sp. RNC7
AATTGAGGATCTATATAATCCAGAACAATTTTATGAATGCTGTTCCGACATATTAGAGTGGATTGAAAGTGTAGGTACTAATAATTGTGAACTAGAGAAAATAAAAAAAATAGTGAAAACATTAGATGCTACTAAAGTTCCCTTTAAGGCAACACAACAAGAATACAAAGTTTATGTAATAGACTTATTCGGAAATAAGCATCATGAGTATAAAACTAACCAAGTAGAAGTAGCAATTAACAATTATAGGAAGAGAATTTGTAAATGCAAACCAATAAAATTACATGATAAGAGTGTTGATTTAGAAAGTATGGTTTTAGATAAAACATCAGTTGAAACAACTGATTATACTTACAAAAAAGGATGGTCAAACTCAAAAGGTAAAAATGCGTGAGGTAGTTCTTGAGTTAAGTATTAAATAGTTCAGGGGGAGACTCAAAAAGGAGTGATTCTGATGGGTAAAGTTAAAATTTGGTATATTAAGACTACATTCATTAATCGTGAGGGTAAAGAGAAGAATGAAGTATACGAAATTATGATTACAAATGATAACGAGAAAGATATACTGTTTGGAGGTATAAAATTAAAAAATGCATTTGAACGATTTCCGTCTTTAGATAGATTAGAACGGTTCCTCCGGGAGAATCATTTGATGCACAAGTATTGGGATGATATACAGGCACATCAAGGTGTAGAATTTTGTGGCGAGTGGTTCAGCTTATGCTACAACTTCCAAAAGGGTAGTGCATCATAATAGAGTTGTATGATAAAATAAGAATATTAACGAATTATTTTTATTTTCATTAGACTATAATAAAACAAGCCCCTTGGGTTTACTAAGAAAGCTGTTTAGCTTTTACAAGTAAATTCAAGGGGCTTTTTTGCGTTCAAAAAAAAGGGGGAGAGTTTATTGAGTAATATTTCGACAGAAGAATTAAAAAGGTTAGTTAACGATGTTGATGTGAGGGTGGAACATGCAGAACTAAGCTTAAATGCGTTAGAACATTCATTTGGCTCTAACCTAACTGAAGAACAAAGACTAATAATAAATCAAATTCGAGGACATTTGTTTAATGCAAGAGCAGTATTATTTCAAAATAAATAAAGGGGAGAATGACTAATGTTAAAAAAAAATATAGGTGATGAATTAATACATTATGCTGGAAATATTTATATTTCTAACAAATCCAATGGTAACTTGGAAAAAGTTTATAAAAGGCAGATTGACAATAATTATAATGTTCATTATTTAGAACTTAAGCCAAGTATTTTAGAACATTTAGAAAGTATTATCATTGGAGCAAATAAAAATCAGCATCTAATAAGAGGACTTTTAACAGATAACTACGGGACGTTAGATCATTATTTGTTATTAGATGATTCAGTTAACCACAAAGATACATTTGAAAACGTATTTTTGAATTCAGCGAGATGTTTCGATTTAGTAGAAATTACATTAGCGAATTACTCTACACCTTTAAAAAAATTGTATTTTCACCAGGTGTATAATTTGTATGCAGGAGAAACAAATCGTATGTTTTCTGTATTAAGTGTAAGGAGAAATGGAGATTTTTTTCATTTAACTTATGATGGAGGAGAATTAAAGTATAGAGAACTTAGAATTCACAAAGAAATTATCGGAATTGTTTGGAATTGCGTTAATTATAACGAAAAAAATAGGGATCCAGAAGAATTAACACTGTATCAGCTAATGAGTATTGCATGGACAATTTACGTAAAAATTAGAAATAACCATATTAACCATCCAAGAATAGATGAGTTAGTAAGGTTCGATAAACGTATTAGCACAGCATATAAATTAAATTTGATTAAAAATGGAAGAAAAACTATAAGATATATTGATGTTGTATTTTATAAAGATATTTATGAAGCGATTTCAAATGAATTTCCAGGTTATGAATGCCAATCTATATCTGAAATAGAAGTATATGGATACGACTATA
>NZ_JAVFVN010000929.1:0-612 GCF_030910085.1 Stenotrophomonas maltophilia group sp. RNC7
TCTATTCCAGCAAAAAAAGTAGGCGAGGAGCGTTGGGTCGCTTCGCGTCGGAAGCTAATCGAGTTTTTCACGGGAGACCCAGCATGATCAAAAAGTCAAACGGCCCGGCAACGGCTGCAACCGTTCCGGGCCAGAATTCAAACCAATCCGGTTAAGAAAGAGAATGAATGCAATGAGAAATACCACAACCATTCAATTCATTAAAGATAGCTTCCAGCGTCAAGCCGACTATTGGGATGGTCAGCGTGACCACTCGGATGATAGCGCATATGACGATGCGGTATCAGTTCTTAACGATCTGCGTGACACGACAGACGTTATTGACGAAGCTATTCTTCAGGATTTCGCCGCAGTTTGGGATAGTGAGCACGATCCAAGAACAGTCTGGGCCGAACTGCTTATGAGCATCGGCGACAGCTTTGTCCCAGGCGAGGCCGAACGCGTTCTTCAGGAGTTTCTCGAAGTGGTGTCAGGTGGTGGCGCATGACCGAACTTCCGTGGATGCAAATCTTTGTTGGTGACGAGTTTGCGGAAGCGTCCGCTCTCAGCGCTGAAGAATATGGAGCGCATATGTTTTTGCGCCTCTACCAATGGCGACATGGTGAACTTCCG
>NZ_JAVFVN010000936.1:0-4265 GCF_030910085.1 Stenotrophomonas maltophilia group sp. RNC7
TAATAACTTTTCAGAAATGGAGGTAAAATATGTTTTGGTCCATATGTATGAGTTTTATTTCTATAGGTATTATATTTTTAGTTATGGCTTTAAATACTTTGACATATGTAGAACGTTTAGGTGTTTTAAAAAAGGTGGTAGCACAAAAAATCATTTTAATATGGATTACATTAATTTTAACAATTTTATTACTATATATTTTTTCTTTTAATAGTCCATCAGTATTACCGTCTTTTTATGTATTTCAGAGCTGCTTGGGAGTACTAACCCTTATAGGGCTATATAAGTTTGGTAAAGAAATGCTATTGTCATTAAGTATGGTTCAACCATACACTATAGTAAATACAAGTATGGGAATAATTTTAACTGGAATATCTATGTATTTAGTCGCGTTATAAATAAACATCAGCTATTTTATTCAGAATAAAATAGCTGATGTTTAAGGAGAGCTTTTGTGTAGAAGATTGATCTTTAAAATATTTCAAAATTTGGAGTAAGTCTAAGAAGTATTTTACCCTCAACAGAGCTAATAGGCACCAAACCTATGTCGCTATATCTACTATCATCGCTAAGTGGTCTATTATCACCAAGTACAAAAATAAAATTATCCGGGATTCTTTTTGATTTATATAATTCCTCTAATTTAAAATCCATTGTGTAATAAGGAGATTCTAATTGCTTAATATATATATCTAAATCTCTTTTTTGATCATGGTTTAATTGCTCAGGGTTTACATTAATTAATTTTGTATTATCTTTATATTTGTTAGGACTTTCTTTTTGAGCTGCTATGAATGGTTCTTCTATAACTATTCCATCTATGTATAAATTATCATTTTTATATTCAATGCATTCACCAGGTAGACCTATTACCCTTTTTACAAAATGCTTATTTTGCTTTTCTGAATAAAATTGTATTAAATCAAACCGTTTGAAGCCAACTACTTTATGGTTTAATTTTGAAACCAATAAGCGATCATCATTTAGTAGTGTGGGTTGCATGGATTCTCCTTTAGTTGGGTAAATGCCGAACACAAAACTACTTAAAAAATAGTATATGGCACATGTAATTAGAAAAGAAATATAAAAAGTTCTTTTGAATAGAAAAATTTTTTTCATTTAAATACAGCCCTTTCATTAAATTGTATACATTATAGTTTCAAAGATAATATTTTTTAACATAGTTACTTGAGAAAACGGAAAAAATATTTGATAATTCATATTTTTGTGGTAAGATAATTGTAGTAAATTAACATTTAAGGACGGACAAGCCATATTTTAATAGAATAAAATAATTACAAAGGGAAAACCCCTAGTAAGAGTAGCCTTCATTGAGCTGCTTTTATTAGGGGTTTTCTTTTTGTTTAAAGGAGTGTAATTATGCATAATCGTAATGATTCTGTAGAATATAATTTGTATTTAAATGAAATCGGACAGCATTCCTTATTAACAGAAGAAGAGGAAAAAATGTATTTAAGAAAGTATAAAGAAAATGGTGATATGGAAGCTAGAAGAATATTAATAGAATGCAATTTACGTTTGGTTGTATCTGTTGTAAATTCCTATCCACGTGTAGGTAACTGTGAGAAAATGGATATGATTCAAGTAGGGAATGTAGGCTTAATTAGAGGGATAGAAGCATTTGAAATTTCTAAGAATTGTAAGTTAGCTACTTATGTTACATGGTGGATTCGTCATGAAATTTCTAGATTTATTACTTTTAATAAAAATGATATTAGATGCTCTGTTACAATTCAAAATAAAATGGATAAACTAAAGAAATATTTTTCTAATGATAATGGGAAAGCTAAAAGAAAGCTAAATATAGAACAGATTGCTGAGGAACTAGGATATAGTGTAGAAACAGTACTGCAAATTATGGATACGTTAATGTTAAAAGAATCTGTTTCTTTAGATGCACCTTCCTCTGATGAAGATAGTAGACCTGTGATGAATAGTGTAAAGAATGCGAAAGCACCTAATCCAGTAGAATTAATTACATCGGAGGAGCAATTATATCAAATAGAAGAGTTATTATTTACTGTACTAAATGAAAAAGAAGAGAGTGTAATTCGCTATAGGTTTGGATTCGATACAGAAAAGGATTTAACCTTAGAAGAAGTAGCTAGAATATTTGGGATAACAAGAGAAAGAATTCAACAGATTGAAAAGAAAGCTATTGGAAAATTAAAAAATAGAATGGATAAATTAAATATAAGTAGCATAAGCGAATATATTGAATCTTTCTAAAACAAAAAATATTTGTTATAATATCACCATACAGAATTTTGTTTTTTTCTTATTATTTATAACAACTATTAACGCCTTTGGCGGTTATGAACACTTAGCTTAGTAGAGTGTAATAATCGTTTAAAGGCGTTTTTTGTTGTCAAAAATTAAGGGGGAATAAGAAAGTGAATCATTTAAAAGTCTTTTGGGAAGATGAATTAAGGGAAATGAGGAATTCGTTAGGAAGTAAAAATGGATTTACAGTTTCAGAACACTTTTTTGAGGATAGGATGTCTGAAAGGGAGATTTCTTTACAAGAAGTGGCAGAAGTAATAATAACAGGAGTAATTGCAGAGGGATATGATGTTGGTAAATATCCGAGTTATAGAAATGCGGATCCAGTAAGAACAATTATTGGAAAGACATCTAAAGGAAGAATTTTAACTATTGGCGTAGCGATAAAAGGAAATCAATCTTTTTGTGTTACAACAGGATATGAAGGGATTACATGTAGACTAAAACAGGCAGCTTATGAAGTCGGAATACTTGAGCAGGTGTTTGTATGTTAAGCTATAATATAGCTAGTATCAAGTTTCCGAGGGGGACACCTATGAATTGTATTAATTGTTGTTTGGAAGAGCAATTCACAATTGTAGTAAAAAACAAGGTGCAATTCAACAATGTACCAGTAAAACAATGTGTTAATTGCGAACAAAAAGAGTTTGCCATGCGCGATCTTTTAATACTTGAACATTATGCAAAGCAAGGATTGGAGAAGGAAGAAGTGGAATTTGAAGATATTTCAGTAGCTTATCAAAACATGTCTATCAATGAACTGATTAGCTATAGTCCACTACAATAATGCGAGTGAGAACCGTGTAGAACATGGTTCTTTTTATTTTGCAAAAAATAAGGAGGAAGAAGAATGGAATTTACAATTAGTAGAGCTTATGAGGGATTATCAAAAGTGGAATGTCAGGATTTATTAGAGGCTGTTCAAGTTACTTATAATATCGAAGGAGACTTATATTACAGAGGTGAGTTGATAGTCTCTTGTATGGGATATTCTGAGATGAGAAATAGAAAAAATTTAAAGAGACTAGGCATTGAAATGATTGTTATCAATAACCACATTAGATTTAAATGGTTAGACGAGTATAAGAATAAAGAAGCATACTATGCAAATATAATTGATTTAAAAAGAATTGGCATGGGTGATAAAGCAGAAATCCATGTTTCTGATTGTAAAAGATTAGAGTCTGATATTCGTTTTGATTCTTTAGACAGTATCAGACCTTATATGGAAGATTTATTTTCAAATTATAAAAGTGAAGATATACTAATTAGTTTTAATAGTGTGCAGGGCCATCAATATCTATAGGAAATAGGGGGAATGAATATGTTTACAATTGAGGAAATGATTGAAAAATGTCAGGAGAATATATGGTTAAAGTATGGTGCATTATCCGATGATCCATGTGCTGAGTTTGATTACGAATTTACATTAAAAAACTGTAAAACTATTTTTGAATTTGTAGAGTTTATGAAACAAGGAAACTGGGCAATACGACAAGGATTCTCAATAGGGAACTTACTGTTTGTAAATCAGATTAATGGCGGCGATGAATGGCTGAGTATAAGAAAAGATGAGGAAGGGAATCTTAAAGCTTTCGATTCTATAAGTTTCTTAAGTATATACGAATCATTGGGTGATGAAAAATTTATAGATTTTATCCAAGAACTATTAAATAAATCTAAAATAGCATGATAATTGCAATGAAATAAAATATAAAGTTAAGGATAAAAAGTCGTTTAGCAATTTTGTTAAACGATTTTTTATTTGTTTTAAAAAAGCAGCAGAAATTTTAGAAAACTATAATAAAGGGAGAAATAGACATGGACCAGTTTGTTAAAGATACAATCAACCTATTTAGAAATATAATTAGCCTATTTAATGAGAAAGGAGAGTTAAAACAAAATTTTAGGGAAACAAAGAGTTCAGCAATAAAGCAGATTTATATAACATCATTCTATTT
>NZ_JAVFVN010000937.1:0-323 GCF_030910085.1 Stenotrophomonas maltophilia group sp. RNC7
AGGAAACACCATGGCATTCGATTTCGACCTGTTTGTGATCGGCGCGGGCTCCGGCGGCGTGCGCGCGGCCCGCTTCGCGGCCGGCTTCGGCGCGCGCGTGGCGGTGGCCGAAAGCCGCTACCTGGGCGGCACCTGCGTCAACGTGGGCTGCGTGCCCAACAAGCTGCTGGTCTACGGCGCGCACTACAGCGAAGACTTCGAGCAGGCCCACGGCTTCGGCTGGAGCGTGGACGAACCCCGCTTCGACTGGCCCACGCTGATCGCCAACAAGAACCGCGAGATCGAGCGTCTTAATGGCATTTACCGCAACTTGCTGGTCAATA
>NZ_JAVFVN010000050.1:0-2882 GCF_030910085.1 Stenotrophomonas maltophilia group sp. RNC7
ATTAATAATTGCCCAATAGGAGAAGAGTGTCCAATAAATAACTAGCAAAATAGCTCCAATAAGTTGTACATTACGACTTAATTCAAACTGTATAAGTTGTGCATTTACCTCTACTTTACTATTGGCAAGTGATTTTGATAAACCATAATACGATGATTTTAACCAAAAATTATCTATTGGTTTATAGTCTGTTGGTGAAAGATTGTATTTATTAGGATACACATAATCATATTTTTCATTAAATTCTCCTGCAGCATTACTATATCCAACCCATGCTGCTTGAATACTACTATTATTTTCTACGCCTATGTTTATTGCCTTCTTTGTTTTTTCATTAAAACCGTTAATCACATTATTTTCTTGATTGGGTAAATAATTAGTATACTGGTGAGCTTGGTTAGGAATAATTTTGTAATTCCATAAGTAGAAGACGGATAAAAATAGTATGCTAAGTACACCACTAATGATTGAAATATATAGTAGTGGTTTGTTTAATATTTTTTTTACTTTATACATTTCAGCTAAATCATTTACCAACGCTTGAGGAGTTCCATACTTCCTAAATACGATATTTGTTGCTGACTCTGAATTTAGACCATCATTTGTTAATTTCCTTACCTCCTCTTTTATATTTGTATTTAATTCTTCATAAATCTCATTTTTTATTGATATAGGTTCATCAATTTTAAGACAAACTTGATTGCAGTATTCGTCTATCCTTTTTTGTGAGATATTGTCAATATCTTTCAGCTCATTTTTCATACTTAGTAGCCTCCTTCTAAAAAGGTATCTAAAAACTGTTTAAGTTCTTTCCATTCAACTTTTTTTTCTTTATAAAATTCAATTCCTTCTTTTGAAATTTTATAATATTTCCTTTTAACTCCATTTGGTGCTTTTTCCCACCAAGAAGATACATACCTTTTTGTTTCTAATCTTTTCAATGCTAAATATAAAGTAGACTCTTTAATCTCAAATTTCCTTTTAGTTTTATTGCTAATACTTTGTGACAACATATAACCGTACATCGGTTCTTTAATTAATAAGGATAAGATTATTGAATCTATATTACCCTTTAATAATTCTTTTCCTATTTCCAATGTGACACCTCCTATATTGATAATATTACCAAAACTACTTTGTATAGCAAAGTACTTTTTTGTTTAAAAGTCTGAAAATGCTTAAAATTATGGTATTATTTAGAAGTAACAATAACCAAAATTTGGGAGGAATTATATGAAAAAAGTATTAGCTTCACTATCATTGGGGGCAATGTTAGCTTTATCTAGTCCACTTTTTGCAAGTGCTGATAGTAATAATGATCAGCAGGTCCTTACTGGTTTTTTGGAGTCTGTTAAGAGTAATGATATTCAAACAGCATTGACATATACGGATGATAATCGCTTTGAAGGCTATGAAGAGAAAAAATCGAAATATGAAGGGTTATTTAAAAAGGATCAGTTAATTAGTTATAAGAATATAGAAAAACAGGAAGATGGCACATATACCGCCGAATTAAGTTTTTTAAACGGTGGGAGTGCTAAAGTTCCATTTAATGTATTGTCGGATAAAGTAAACATTTCATTTGATAGCCTAGAGAATTCAAAATATGAGGTTATCAAAAAGGGAACAGAACCTGTAGAATTGAAAACTCTAGCAACATTAGTCAGTTGGGATTTTTGGGCAAGAGCCAAAGCTTCAGTATTTTATTCAGATGGAACATTTTCAATAAGTGGGTCTTCAGCAACTCTGAAATTAAGTCAAAACAATGATTCAGATCTGACTCCAGGTATTACATATGCTGTTGTACAACAACATTGGTATGGTGATGATGTATGGGGTTCAAGAAGGGTACAAGGTAGAATAACAAATGGTAGTTATAATATTACAGGAAGTGGATCTTATACAGGTGCCCAAATGAGATTCACAACAGATAAAGATCCTTATATGACACGTTATAATGGAACTGGATCTTTAAGTAGATAAAAGAAAAATTAGTTATTCTAGAGTAATAGAATTTAAGTCTATACATGAAATTGATGAGAATTTGGTAAAATTAAAAAATAAGCACATGTGTTTTAAACAATTTGTGCTTATTTTTTATGGCTTTGAAGCAAAGGTAATTTAATTTTAGCTAATCTATGGGGTTTTTCAGTGGCTTACAATTATTAATGGATACTATTACATAAAGTAATCCGAACTTATAGTATAAGTGCTATTTAGCTTATCCCAAAAAGCACTATCAGGGCGTTTTATACCATTCTCATACATTCCAATTAGAGTAGGACTATAGTTTAGTTCCATTGCAAACTGAGGGGGCGTTAATAATTTACTTCGTCTAAAATCCCTGAGTTTCCTACTTTTAATTGATATTTCTTTTTGTGTTTTTTATTATCTAACATTTTTAATACTCCTTTTATAAAACTGTATTTCTACAGTGCATTAATTTATATTTGGTTTCTTTTGTATTTTTATTTTTAACAGTTTGAGAATACTTGAAATTATATAACGTTCATTATTTGTGATAACCTTGGAAGTACCGTTATCATTAATAAAATCATGTAATTCGTTTAGACAATTATGAACATCATTTAGGTATTGTAAGTCTGATAGATAAGATATCATTATGTTTAAACAATGTATTTGCTGCAGGGTTAAATCAAAGTTAGAATAACTATAAAAAAGATGATTTATATTGCTGTTTTGATTTGTATCAGTAAAACTACGTATATAATTCTTTAATTGTTTTTCTATATTCAAGTCGTCTATATATAAGTAATTGGTAAGCGCATTAATATCTCTTATAATTGAATTGTATGCCTCAATTGTCATTAGAGAATTAGAAGAGGGAATATTTCGTAAATCACTCCTTTTATATTTTTTTA
>NZ_JAVFVN010000064.1:0-589 GCF_030910085.1 Stenotrophomonas maltophilia group sp. RNC7
GAAAAGTTATTATTTGTCTTTTGAAAAATATTATATAAAATATATAAAATTCCTTTTAAATTTATGATAACCAAATTTCTTAAATAAAATAAAAAACAAGAAGCATCGATCCCCCTAAGACAAATGCTTCTTGTTTTTTATTTTATTTCCGTTGAATATAGAATTTTTTTAGAAATCGTATAATCAATTACTTCTGAGTAGCCATCACCTGTATACTGTTGCTCACTTTCATTATGTTGATAAGCCTTTTGCGGTGTAAAATATTTTTTGGGTATATGCAATGTGTAGTGATAAGAATATTTACTGTCTAATACATCATCGATTAGTTTATTCTTATTCCTTTCTAAGTACGCCAGATCCTCTTCATTATCTTCAAGTGCAATATCTACATAGTTTTGTTCATTTAATTCAAGATTTATCTTTATATATTTGCTATCAGAATCCAAAAAATTCAATTCGAATTTCTCTGTTTCTCCATTACTTGCTTCTACCTGTGTTATTTGTTGTAAACGAAGTGTTTGACCAATTTTCAAAATTGGCCCTTTATTTATTCCTAATACACTTGGTAATGTATGAGAATTTACATAGT
>NZ_JAVFVN010000068.1:0-319 GCF_030910085.1 Stenotrophomonas maltophilia group sp. RNC7
TAACGTTAAAAAATAAAGCACGATTAACATCTATATATTTGATTACTTCCTCAAATAATGTGTGTTCTAACTCTAAACCTTGCTTTGTTTGTTCAAAGAGGTTTCTTGCGATAGTATTTGCTGCATCACTAAACAGTTCATACTTGTCATCATAATAACGATAGAAGGTACTTCTGTGAATCATTGCCTTTTCGCAAATGTTATTTATTGTAATGGATGAGAATGGTTTTTCTCTTAATAAATCCATGAATGTATTTTTTATTAAAACTTGTGTACGTGAGCTAGTGAGATTACCCAAGTGATTTATCCTCCTTATATT
>NZ_JAVFVN010000082.1:0-1685 GCF_030910085.1 Stenotrophomonas maltophilia group sp. RNC7
GGAAAGTTGCATCGCCTCGCCGACGAAAAAGCCGTTGTTGAGGATGTTGTGATGCGAGAGCGCCGCGCCCTTCGGGCTGCCGGTCGTGCCGCTGGTGAACTGGATATTGATGGGATCGTCGAATTGCAGTTCGTCGGCAAGCTGCGCCAGTTCCTGCCTGGTGACTTCATCGCCGGATTGGGCCACATCGTCGAAATTCAACATACCCGGCGTCTGTTCCGCACCAAGCCGGATCACGCAGCGCAGCGAGGGAAGCCGCGCGGACATCAGATGCCCCGGCCGGGCCTCATCGAGTTCGGGCACGATGCTGCGCAGGATATCGATATAGTTACTGCTCTTCAGCGACGGCGCGAGGATGAGCGCCGCGCATTCGACTTTCCCCAGCACATATTCCAGTTCATGCGCCCGGTAAGCGGGGTTGATGTTGACGAGGATCAGGCCCGCCTTTGCGCTCGCAAACTGGGTGAGAATCCATTCGAGATTGTTGGGCGACCAGATGCCGAGACGCTCGCCGGGGCGCAGCCCTATGGCGAGGAAGCCTTCGGCAAGCTCATCGGTCCGTTGCCTGAGTTCGGAATAGGTCAGCCGGATATTCTGGTGGCGGACGACGACGGCGGGGCTGTCAGGATATTTTTCGGCGATCTGGTCCAGATGCCGGCCGATCGTATTGCCGATGAGAAGCTTGTCGCTCGCGCCATGCACATAACTGGGAACAGAGCTGGCCTGCTGCATTTCCGATCCTCCCAAACCGAAGATGACGCCCGAAGGCGATGCATCAAGTGGTGAGAGGATGCCATCCGCAGCGCTTCATGAAAACCGCAGATTTTTAAGGCCGGGTTCAGCGTTTCGTGCAGCGCACCAGCGTGGCGGCTCCGGCATTGGTGTATTTGCTCTGCATCGTATAGAGCCAGCCCTTGCATTCGGACATGCTGCTGAAGCAGCGGATACGGTCGATCGGAACCAGCCCGTCGCCGCCGGTGATGAAGGGTGAATCGTCCACGCCGCTGAACTGGCCGACGATGATGCCGCTGCCTCTTCTCGGCACGCTGCAGCGCTGGCCGGCAAATTCGCCGACATCCTTGCGCACCTGAGCCTCAGCCGACATGGGCAGCGCAACAAGGCCGGAAACCGCAAGCGATGCGGATGTGAGGCAGACAGCAATGACCTGACGCAGCATCGAACTCTCCTTCAAAAGAATAGTTACAGAACAATAGTATAAGGGAAATGGCGCGTTCTTCCAGAGCATGCCTCCCGAAAGCGGGACCGGTTCCGGAAAAGGCATGCGTAAGAGGAAGGCATCGCGCCCTTGAAAACTGGACGCGATGCTATCTGGCGGTAGCCGGAACAGGGCGGCTCTGGATGAGGCTCCTAGAGCGTGCCGCCCGCCTTGCCTGTCACCTTGAGCGCGAAAGCGTAGGTGTAGGCAACTTCTTCCAGCCGCGAGAAGCGGCCCGAGGCCCCGGCATGGCCTGCATCCATATTGATGCGGAACAGGACCGGGTGGTCATCGGTCTTCAGTTCACGCAGCCGGGCGACCCATTTGGCGGGTTCCCAATAAGTCACGCGCGGATCGGTAAGCCCCGCCACCGCCAGAATGGCGGGATAGGCCTGTCGGCTGACATTATCGTAGGGCGAATAGCCGGCGATGATCCGGTAATCCGCTTCCGATGTGATCGGGTTGCCCC